>DJIL01000052.1 GCA_002433595.1 bacterium UBP8_UBA6595
ATCAAGCCTGTTAATTTGATATTCCATGGTTTTAAATCATTAATAATCAAAAATGGTAAAAATGGAATGTTCACTTTTTTAATTCGACAATTCAAATTCAAAAATTGTGTTTTAAATTCCTTAGAAAAGCAAAATGAAAAAACGGTTACTGAATGCCCGTTGAGCACCCAGTGCCAACATAAATTTAAAATTACCCGCTCGGCTCCCCCAAACTCATTAAATTTAGGGTGTGCAATCGCTATTTTTAGTTTTTTTTCCAATTGCATTTATCGTTTTCATACGCTACTGTTTTCATGATTTACTATTGTATACTATTATACTGCCCCTAGTTAAGAAGCCCAGCGTTTTCTCAATTCCACAGGCGGACCCTGCATTCAATAAAAACCATGGTATGATGTAAAAAACACTTATGACAACCATTCTATTCCTATTGCCGAGTCACGAACTTGGGGGGGCTGAAATTCAAGCCCTTCGGCTCATTGAAGCGTTGGACAAAACGACATTTAATTGCATGGCCGCCGTCCCTAAATCCGGCGCATTGCTCCAGGCGTTGTTGGCCATGAACATCCCCACATTTGTATCCCGATGGCCGCACCACTTCTTTAAATTTTCCTGGATTGAGTGGGCAGTATTTAAATGCCGTTTATCACGCTTTTTAAGACCCTATTCAGTGGCTATCATTCACAACAACTCCATGCTGAGTTTAGACCTAGGCATCCGGCTTCAGCATTGGCTCAAAATCCCCCTAATCACCCACTGGCACGACAATCGCTGCCCCGATGACTTAATCCCCGTCCTGAACGCGCATCACCAACACCCCATTATTTGCGTATCGCAGGCCGTCCAAACCACACTGAAAAACACGGTGCCTGTCGCACTTCCGTTAAAAACAATTTACAATGGGATCGAGCATACTCAATACCAAAACAAGCCAACCAAAGCCATCGCATGTCAACAATTGGGCATACCCGAACACCCTGTTTACGTTGGGTTTTTAGGGCGATTAACCGAAGGCAAAGGCGTGCATATTTTGATTGAGGCACTGGCTCAGCTGCCCGATGCAATCCATTTAATTATTGCGGGCACCTGGGATGGCGATACGTACAAAACTAAAATCCAACACCTCATCGATGCATTCGGACTCGGCTCCCGCGTTCATCGGGTTGGATTTCAGCCCACACGTACGGTCTTGGCCGCCAGTTATTGCTTAGCTTTGCCCTCTCAAACAGAAGCTTTTCCATTATGTACACTCGAAGCCATGGCTGCTGAAGTTCCGGTGATCGCCCATGCCGTTGGCGGCATCCCCGAACAAATTACCCACAATCAAACCGGTCTTTTAATCACCAAGAACATCGCCCGTGAATGGGCAAGTGCAATCCAGTATTTATACGATAATCCGGACCAGCAACAATCGCTGGCCACGGCCGGACAACACAGCGCTCAGCGATTTGATATTCAAACGATGACGCGGTCAATCGAAGCAATGTATGCGTCACTAGCCCCTTAACGCATGCTGTTATTGCGTTATGTATGCACGGTATTGCATAATTAGGGTACAGCCCTGATGACGATACTTGAAAACAAATTAGGCATTACCAACCAAATTGAATTAGCCAAAGCAGAAGAGAAATATTGGAACATTTTCAGGCCTGGCGTTCATTCATGCCTATTTGTTTGACAAGATTTATGACTTTGCAGGAGAAATTCGCACAGTAAACATCGCTAAAGGCAATGTTCGATTTGTACCGGTCCTGTACCTTAAAACCGCTCTAGCCCATATCGACACAATGCCTCACCATAATTTTGATGCGATTGTAGAAAAATATGTGGAAATGAATATTGCCCACCCGTTTAGAGAGGGAAACGGCCGTGCAACACGCATCTGGCTGGATTTAAGTCTGAAGCACGCAATTAAACAAGTCATCGATTGGAATCAAATCGACAAAGACGCCTATTTGTCCGCCATGCAGCGCAGCGTCGTCAACGCCCTAGACATCAAAACCCGACTCAAGCATGCGTTAACCGATGCCATCAACGATCGTACCCTGTTCATGACCGGCATTGACGTGAGTTATTTTTACGAAGGCTACTGTGAATTTAAAACAGCAGAACTATAGGTCGAATAACCCCATATCATCGCTTTGGGCACACTACCGCCCATACACATCCTCAACGCGGACGATGTCATCTTCCCCCAAATAGTTCCCCAGCTGGGTTTCGATAATAACCACCGGCTTGTCTGTTTTGTTGGTTAAACGATGGGTAGAACCCTTGGGAATAAACACCGTTTGACTGACGCCATAGTCATGACAGGCCTTGTCAATCTCAATGGTGGCCACCCCAGCCACCACCACCCAATGCTCCTCCCGGTGGTGATGGTACTGCAAGGACAAGATACCGCCGGGATTTACCGTGATTTTTTTGACCTTGTACCCATCGGCATCCACCAATACATCAAACCGCCCCCACGGCCGTTGCTCCCACCGTGTGGTTTGCTTTAACTGGGGATATGCCGCTCGAACCGACTCAATAAGAGTCGGAACGCTATCGGAGTCTTGGCTAATTAATAACGCATCACCCGTATCCACAATCACCGCATCGTGAATGCCGTTTAAAGCCACCACTTTATCCGGACACGCTACACAATTACCGCTAGAATTTTGGGTCATTACCGTCGTGCCCGATTGCACAAAATTGCCATCATCCGTTTGGGGAAACAAGCCACCCAAGGCCCGCAAGGACCCCACATCCTGCCAATCAAACGCAACCGGCAAGCCCACCAAATTCGCACTGTGCTCCATAATGCCATAATCCATGCTCAGATCCGGGAATTGGGCCATGCAATTAGGCTGAATAACCAAGACTTGCTCCCCATAATCCGCTGATTCTAGAGCCGCTATCGCCTGGGCCAATACCGCCGGCTGGTATCGCTCCAATTCGGCTACAAGACTCTGTTTGGAAAAACAAAACAGTCCACTATTCCAAAAGAAGGTATTTTGAGCGACATAGTGCTCGGCTGTTTGAGCATCCGGTTTTTCATGAAAAGCCACAATCGGGCATCCCCCCAAACTCACTTCAGCTCCCATTTCCAAATACCCAAATCCCGTGTCCGGCCGCGTGGGAGTCACCCCAAACAACACTATTTTCGATTCTGTTTCGGCAATTAACATGGCCTGATTTACGGCCGATTGATACTGCTCAACATCCCCAATGCAATGATCCGACGGCGTAACCATAAACAAGGCATCCGAATCCGATGTCGCCACCACCGCTAAGGCAATTGCGGCCAATGTATTGCGAGCCATCGGCTCCACAATCAACGGGGCGGATACACAGTCTTGGACCAAATGCACATGCTGATGATTGGTCACCACCACCGTTTGGTCCACAATACCCGCATGCCGATCTACCGTATCACCCAGCAAGGATTTGCCATTTAATACTGGCAATATGGGCTTGGGGTAATTTTCTCGAGACAACGGCCACAATCGCTTGCCATGCCCACCACACAGTACAACGTGATAGCGCCGCATTATGGAATTAAAGGCCCGCGTTGGGCCAATAAAGCATCCACATTAACCGATCGCTTAATGCCCGATTGCATGTGCGTGGTTTCTAGGCCATTAATGTAGCCATTGAAATACCGACGGCGCAATTTCAAATACAAGGACGAATCCGCCCCCCCGTACACAAATATTCGATCCGCCGGAAATAGCCGATTATCACACAACCGCCACAGTTTTTCACCCGATACCGCGAACAAGGGGCCCGCAACTGTACACAGTACCGGCTTTGAAATGCGATATAGTTGCCCATCCACCGCCGTTACCGTGCGCGGCGGCAGCCATACATTGCGTTCCGGGTTGCAGTTGTTATCGGTATAGCGCAT
>DJIL01000020.1:0-14565 GCA_002433595.1 bacterium UBP8_UBA6595
TTTTGAGACTGAGTTTCAGTTTCAAATAAATTAGTTTTAGATTAGAGAGGACGCTTAAAAATGACCCGCTGTAGCTGTATACCGCTAGCATTACCAAATCAAAGAAACCGAGGCAGCAATAGACAATCGCCTGATCAACCAGACAATACCCCTCTATTAAAACCGGAAGCACCTCCCCCTATAGCTCCACTCGCCAACAATCAGAAATCAGCACCGATTTCAGCACCGATTACTGCGCAACTCAATGGTAAAATCCAGGAAGCCATTACGACTGAACAATTCACAAATGAAAATCAGCTAAAAATGATAAAAGACAATCATACGACCAGACTAGGTGCTACAACTGACACTAATACAAAGCAGCGCTTGGCGCATAGAATCACTCAACTTAATTTGATTATACAGCACCTAGAGTCTAATCCTAATAAAAACATAGAAATAATAACGATTGGGTTTGATACGGATTGCACAATAAAAACTGAGTCCCGCCAAGGCATTAGTCAACTAGATACTATTCTATTAAAAGACCCACGCACAAATAATTATGAAATCATACGTTTATCTGGATCATACTCAATGCAAAAAGATTATAGCTTTTTGTTGCATTCTCTTACAAATAAAAAAAATATTACAAATAAGGAGAATGCATTAGATAACTTAAAATTAAATAATGTAACCATGACTGTAGCCGCATCAGCGGCATCGAAACCTATTCCAGATTGGAATCCGTTTATCAACACTTTTATTGCTAACCATATATTTAAAAAAGAGGAAGCGGGTAAATCCTTACTAGAGAAATACACAGAAGCACCGCATTGGCTTGATCCTCTTTGGGCATGCACAGGAACACCCTTTGGAAAAAAAACAAAAAAAAACCCGCTTCCCAATCGATCCATAAGTCGTAAAGCATCCGTCGGTGCAAGCATAGTCGGAGCGTCTGCAGCGTTAGTCGTTGGAGGAGCACTAGCTGCAACCGGAGCAGGAGCCGCCGTTGGCGTTCCCTTAATGATAGGCTCTGGCATTGTATTCGGAGGTATCGGCTCTGCCACCATAATAACCCGTCAACGCCGTCACAATAATGCCTATTATGTTAATGATACGCTAAACAAACTACGCCGTTCAATAGAACAAGACAAGACGTCAGAACAAGACAAGCCATCTGTGGAGCAATCTAGTAGTGAGAATGAAACCCCTGAGGCGGTTCATGGATTAAAACAAAATTTTGATCGTGGTTATGGACCTCCAGCTATGTTTCGTGTTGTTGGCACAAATGCACTTAGTGCCGTGCGTATCCTGTTATTAGCAACACAAACGATGCCTATTTTAGGCTCTACAATAAATTTGTTCGCCAGTATAGCAACACCGCTATTGGATTGGATTCGTATGGGTACCCTGACTGATCAGTTTCGAGATGAAGAATATGTGGCTATTCTAGAGGCTCTGGAGGCTTTAAAACAAACTACTGAGGGTGAAACTATAAAAGAAATATTAAAAAATGATCTCGATTTTGATCACAAGTATTTTGATAAAAATAATTATTATCGCAAAAAAACACCCCCCTCCTTCTGGGACAAATGGGAATTCGGACCCCGTAAAATCTATAATTCCCCAGAAAAACATTTAGATAGCCATAAAAAATTACAACTATTCCTTGTTCTTGGATTTTTGTATCATAATAGATGTAATACTAAAATTAAGGATAAGCCTTTTTTAAGCCCTTTAAGCACTGAGCTTAATAAGTTAAACAGCTACACAGAACCATGGATAATTAAGATTATGCAAAGGATAATTAAGATTATGCAAAAAACTGACAAAGAGCTGGTTAAGTATGAGAATGAAATAATAAGCACGGCATCCTACATGCTACTTTTAGATAAAAAAATGAATAGTCTTTTATTTGAAAAGACAGCTATTCCTGAAAAATTCAAAAAGTTCATACCTCATCAAAGAAATAACCTCTTTCATCCTAGTAAACTTTATAGAACATGGGACACAATTGAACACGATCGAATTACGTTGCTAATAAAAAAGCTTTTATGCTCATGCGAGAGTAGCAATAAAAAAATAAAGGACCGAAACATAAATAACCTATACACATTATTAGAGAAATTATGTGGCGATAATAACCCTCTAACCTTAACTAAAATTCGATCAATTGTCGGTGATATTGGCGGACATGGCCATGTCAAAGATGTAAAAAACCGCTATTTAGTATCTATCGAAGAGTTAACTAAATTTGTTGATATTATTAACCGCTGTTCCGATACAACACAATCCGATTCCATAGACTCGAAACCCACTAGAACCCACTCAACCTCAAGTACTAACTCAAGTACTAAATCAGAATGAAGTACTGCCTTATAGAAACCTAATCAAAACCAACTCTATGATTGGAACTCTATGATTGGATAGAGGGCTAAAACCGCAAACTCATCGTTATTGTATGCACCGGTTCCTTCCAACAAATCCCGTTCGAATCTTTTGTTGCCACATTTTTGTAATACACGCTTGGGCTAACCTGCCCTATGTTAGGTAACCGACTGCCTATAATAAACCAGTTTTTGCTATACTCATCCTCAGAAAAAAACCACTCATTGGATACAAATGGCAAAAACTGTGTCCAAGTTGAAGCAGCGCGTACCATTAAACGCGCCCGATTCCGAACGGTATTGTCCTCGGAGTCTCTGAGGCGATACTCCGCGCGGTATCGAACACGCACATCAACCCACGGGCCACGCAATCGTTTTTCTAACTGACCATACGGTCGATGCTCATCCGTCCATTGCGCACTGGAGCGCTTGGTAATCACACGATAAAACACACCCCCTACCCAATCATCCGCTAATGACTGCGAAAGCCCAGCCCCTGCATGATAATACCTAGACTGTGTCTTATCATAATCCCATCGGGTATCAAGCACAACCGATACCCGATCATTTATTGGCCGATTAACACTTAATTTAGTTGATAAAACAGTACCAAAACTAATAAATGTTCCCATAACCCAAAAAAAAACCAAGACAAACACTGCATTACGCACGTTTTTTCAGGGTTTTAATAAACATATAAATGCCCGTGATCCATAAAATAAGCAGTATAATTCCCGATGGTAAGAATATCCATAACGAAACTGTATCGCTAAAAAACTTGCCATCATGCAAGGACTCAATTAAATCTGACCGCCGATACGCAACCTGTAATACATCTCCCGTTTGATGATCCAGTTGGATTTCCCATCGATTTTTAGCTTGTACCTTAATAACCCCCTTTTTTGGCCGGACATCCAATCGATCAATATCACCCCAACTCCGAATACTTGCGGCTTCGACCCCTTGACTCGCCAATAAAATATGATCGAAGTGTATCGTCGGCACACTTCCCTGCCCGCGCATACTCTTGGGCTGAATCCACGTGCTTTGTTTCTTTAGGAGCAATACGATACCCGTAATAATGACCAACAATACCGGGAGGGCACATATCGCGGATAGCCAATAATGGATCCGTCGATTCCAAAAATGCCATCGAATTTTTTTCATGAACCCTTTACCATCGTACGAATATGGAAAAACAGAATTACAGGCAGAAAAAAACCAGTCATTAAATGCGTATACAGCGCCCACTGACGCATGATTGGGTCGCCTAAATAATACAGCCCGTAAGCAGATACAATGGATACTGCAATCGCCCCAATCAAGAGTCGCCCCAATCGACTAGCCTGCTTGCGCCGTGGCCACGCATGATGCCCCAAAAAAAAGCCATATACCACCATCATTAGAAACGCTGAGCCCCCATGAAATACCAAAAATAGTTGCTGCATCGGATGGCGTTCCGGACCAAACAGCCCATCAATACGCACCCAATTGTTAAACGTGTAAAACAACAGACCGGTCACCCAAGACGTTCCCAAAATCGCCAATAACAACCGGGTTGACCACCAATTAATAGTGAATGAGCGTGCCATTGGTTTCAATTCCGTATACACAGGCCCCATAGTCATCAAATACTGATTTGAATTGCGTTCGGTTATCGCGTGATAACCAGGCCAATTTGGTTAAAGCGTCTGCAATCATGCATGAATCGGCAAACACCGACACCGTTTGAATCGGTGTATCCACTGGTATTGAGTCCCCTATAATCGAAGCAGTGCCATTGGTATAATACGTGCTGCTAGTCGCGACTGAACACTGTTCCATTGGGATAGTCAATGCGCCAATACCGGTATTGGATGCATATTTCAATCGAACTCGACTATTTTCCCACGGATGCATACAACTATCACCACCGGCATTAACTATTACAGAACTAGCATTTGTAACAATACGCATGGCTTGATCGACCGCATACCCTTTTGCAATACCCCCTAAATCCAATTGAACCTGTCGTTTTACTGTTAAGTAAGACCCATCAATCACAACATCTTGCCAACTGGCATCCGGTTCTTTGTAATAGCCATGATCCGGCAATTGGCCATTGCTAGTCAACGCATGAACCGGCCGAACACAATCAAATTGACCATTCGACAGCGCATGAATCTCCGTCACTTGATTCAAAACAGCGGTCATATCCTCAGACATTGTATAGGCACAGTGGGGCATTAATCGATTAATATGGGATAATTCACTATCTAATTCATGAAAACTCATACTCCGTTCAATATCACGAACTCGAGTAATCATCGCATTCAAATAGCGTTTAGCCTGCGTATCATTGTCCCCACAATCCACCATAAATTCAACATACGTACCCAATAATGGGACACAACGTCGGTTCTGGGTTGCAACCACCGCTAAATTCATACTTGCTTTGTCGCAGATGACTCTTCGGTTAAATTCTTTAAAACTAACGCCCAGGTTACCATCCATTTATTAACACTATCGGTAATATGCCTGGAAGATAACGTAGCCCCCGAAATGTTTTGAATATCATGATCCAATTTAAGCAATTGACTGCTGTGTTTTTTTCCAAAAAACTGAGCCAACCACCGGGGGTTTCGAACTTCATGCCCATACGTTTCCCGATATTCCAACACTTCAACACCCCGCACATGACCCGTATTATCGATACTAATCGCAATATCAATATCTTCATGCTTACCAACAACTTTATCAAAAATAAACCAGCCTTTGCTAGCTGTCTTCCAAACAAACAATGACGGGTTTCGAAATTTAACACCGGTTTCTTTACGAATCTGTTTGATTTGATCCTTGTTTAGAACAACCGGTATTTGACGCATTGCTGTTTCATTCCACAATACTTTTTTAGCCTCGTCTAATGACAAATAGGTGGTTGCAAATACACAATCGTTGGTGGTCAAAACCGTATTGGCTAAGACCACCCCCAAACAGACTCGACACCACGCTTGTCGAACCCCGCTCATGCTAGAACTCGTAACCGTAAATTAGAGCCAAATGAACTTCCTCATGTTCGTCATAGTTTCGACCATGGGTATTGTATGCATGATGCGACCCATCCCCATGAATTTGAAACAAGACCCCAGCTGTAATCCACCAGTTTTGTTCTGCATAGTGATACGTTGGACCAACATAGTTTCCATTTTGATGTTGGGTACCCAGCCCGATTCTTGGAAACTTAAATGAACTTGCTCGCAAGCTTGGATCATCGTAATCACCATCTACTTTAGGACTTAAGTAATCCGATTGATGCCGAAATTCAAGACCCACAAAATGTTTGGGCTTAACGCGATACGAAACACCCGCACTGACATCAAACGCAATCTCCTCTTCATAAGTACCATCCGAACGAGTATCAGACGGTGACGTTCTCTCCTCATACTCCGTTTTCCAATTCAACGCAAACGTCAAGGTATCTTGGAGATAATTTTTCTGTGCAAATACTGTTGCCGTGTAGGAATCTTGAAGAATATCGGCGCCATCCAACCGATACTTCGTTCGGTTTTCATACCCCAATGCAAAAGACAACCCAAACACATCTTTGTATGGACTTAAAACATTGTATTTTAATGTTAGTTCATAACCAGAAAAATCAGCGCTATAATGCCTGTCTGTATTTCCATATCCGTCTGACATTGGTGCCAGCGCATCATTTTGAACCATATAATCATGAACAAAGTACATCGCTTCAACACCCACCGTTAAGCGATCGGTTATCCCATATTCAACTTCTGGTCGAATGTCATGAAAGACATAATACCCAGACCCTTTTCCAATTCGAGATACATCACTTAATTTCAATTCCCAGCTACCTTGAGGACGGGTATCTGTAGCCTTTGTATACACCCATAAATTCTCTTCTGCTGTTGCCCCCAAGCTAGCAACCATAATAACTGAAGCAACGATTTTTTTGATATTCATATTTACAAACCCTTTAATTTAAAAATCACCAAAACTAATACAAACCAATACAAACCAATACGCTGAAATCCACAGCAACTGTTTATAACTAAAATTAAGCTGTGAATAAAATGATACTGAGACTTTGTATCAAAAGTCAAGGGCTTTCTTTCCACTACTTATGCTAAACTAATTAGCAATGATTGAGCAGCATACACCGTCCGATGAAGATGATAATGAGCGTATTGTCGCTGCCACACCATTGTTTGATGACCCCAAAACGCCTACGTTACGGCCACAAGCATTGGGGGATTTTATTGGGCAATCCACCATTAAAAAAAACTTAGGCATTTTTATTCAAGCCGCCAAGCAACGCCAAGAACCCATTGAACATGTCTTGCTGCATGGTCCCCCTGGATTGGGAAAAACAACATTAGCCACAATTGTTGCCAATGAGATGAGTGTCAACATTAAAACAACGTCAGGCCCTGCGATTGAACGCTCCGGAGATTTAGCCGCTATTTTAACTAATTTACAGCATGGTGATGTCTTGTTTATTGATGAAATTCACCGCATGCAACGCGTCGTTGAAGAAGTGTTGTATCCGGCCATGGAAGACCGTCAGTTGGATATTATTATTGGCAAAGGGCCCGCGGCTCGCTCCATTCGACTGGACTTGCAACCCTTCACCCTGATTGGCGCTACCACCCGCGTGGGCCTTCTAAGTGCGCCTTTGCGCGATCGATTTGGAATTTTAGAACGCCTTGAGTTTTATGACCACGACGACCTAGCCACTATTATTCGACGCGCTGCAACCGTGTTAGATACCATTATTTCAGAGGACTCTGCCTATCAGTTGGCCAAGCGATCTCGGGGAACCCCACGAATTGCCAACCGATTACTTAAACGAATGCGTGATTGGGCCCAAGTTCACACCAATGCTGTCATTACTCCCGATCTAGTCACGGATGCCTGTGAATCACTCGCGATTGATGCCCTGGGCTTAGATAAAATTGATCGGCAATATTTGCGCATTATCATTGAACACTTTAACGGAGGGCCTGTTGGCATTGATACCATTGCCGCCAGTTTATCCGAAGATGTGGGAACGTTAGAGGATGTATATGAACCTTACTTGCTTCAAATTGGGTTTATTGATCGAACCGCCCGTGGCCGTATGGCTCGCCCCAATGCGTATAAGCACCTTGGCTTGACGCCACCCGAGGTCATGGTGCAAACTAAATTCATATGACCCCATCACGCTTTGGACACATTGAGCGGAAAACCGCTGAAACTCAGATTACTGGGTCTATTAATTTGGACGGGACTGGCCAATTGGCATTAACTACCGATTGTGGATTTTTTGGCCATATGTTGACCCTATTTACAGCACACAGTTTGTATGACATTGAGTTGGTTATTCAGGGAGACTTGCACATTGATTCGCATCATACCGTTGAGGATACAGGCATTGTATTGGGACAAGCTATTAAGCAGGCGTTGGGCGATTGCCGAGGTATTTATCGCTATTCATCTGCTTCAATACCCATGGACGAATCGCTATGCACCCTGAGTATCGATATTAGTAATCGAGCTTTTTTGCATTACCAGATACCCCGCATCGCTTCAAAAGTCGGGGATTTTGATACCGAACTCGTCGAAGAGTTTCTCAGAGCCTTTGTATTGCATGCGGGCATCACGTTGCACGTGGATGTTGTGCGAGGCACCAACACCCATCATGTTTGTGAATCCATATTCAAAGCACTCGGCCGGGTCCTATCTCAAGCCACCCGAATCGACCCCTATCGTGGCGCTCAAATCCCATCCACAAAAGGTAGTTTATAACCGGTGACCCTGCCACCCAACACCGTAACACTAGGCGAATCTGATATTGCGGCCATGGATGGCCGATACCAAGTCAACTTTATTAATAGTTTATCTGGGTTTAAAAGCGGCAACTTAGTGGGCACTGTGGATGGCAAGGGTCATGAAAATCTAACCTTGGTTAGCTCTGCGGTGCACATTGGCAGCAACCCCCCAACGCTTGGTGTTGTTTTTCGACCCAGTATTGTGCCTCGGCACGGGTATGAAAATATTATCAATACTCGATTTTTCACACTCAATCATATTGGCGAATCATTTTTTAAAGCGGCACACCAAACCAGTGCGCGTTACCCAAAAACAGTCTCTGAATTTAATGAGGCTCACTTAACGTCGGAATATTTGAATAACTTTTCAGCCCCCTATGTCCAGGAATCCCAATTTAAATTGGGGTTAGAATTTGCCGAAGTCCATCATACTCACGTCAACCCCACTCATATTGTTATTGCCCATATTCGATGGGTCCATATGGCAAAAAACTGCATTCAGCCGAATGGTTCTATTGACTTGTCTCACTTGGGAACCATGGCCATTTCAGGTCTAGACCATTACCATACAGTCAACCCTGGAACAAAAATGCCGTATGCCAAAGCCTAAAGTTGCCGTTATTGGATCTGGCATCACGGGCATTGCTGCCTGTTATGCACTCCAAAACTACGCCAATGTTCTGTTATTTGAAGCACAACCTCGACTCGGTGGGCACACCCATACGATTGCCGTGGATGCTACAACAAATATAGACACGGGGTTTATTGTATTAAATGATAAAAATTACCCATTATTTTCAGAATTCTTGCGTAAACTATCCGTGCCCACCCAAGCCAGTGATATGTCATTTGGGTATCATGATGGTGGCTATTATTACACCAGTGATGGGCTACGCGGCATTATAGGGAGTCGTTGGTGGTCTCCCCAACACTGGAAAATTATTCAAACGATTCCTCAGTTCAACCGCACCACACTTACTGATTTGTCAAACCTAGGTACGTTATCGCTCAAAGAATACTTGGCCAAAAAACAGTATCCAGAGGTATTTATTAAACGCTATTTAATTCCAATGGGCGCTGCTATTTGGTCCTGCCCCAACGATGCCGTGCTAAATTTTCCTGCCCAGTCATTTTTTGCCTTTTGGGATAACCATTGCCTCTTACAAATTAAAAACCGGCCACAATGGCGTACTGTCTGTGGCGGATCACAGCGTTATTTAGACGCTTTCCAAAACCAGTTTTCAGGCACCATCCATACGCAAAGTCCTATTCAATCTGTCATCCAATCGGGAGAAACAGCAATTGTTCAAACCACGACTGAATCAATCGCTGTAGACCGTGTATTAATTGCGACGCAAGCCGATCAAGCGCATGCCTGCCTACAGAATCACCCATTGCGTGATGTTCTAGCTCCCTGGCGGTATACAACCAACCGCGTCACCGTGCATACTGATACCAAAATTATGCCAAAAACCAACCCCCGTGAGTGGGCCTCTTGGACCGTTCACCACACAAGCCCCCACTGCCACGTTAGTTATTATATGAATCGACTTCATGCCCTACCACAAACACACCCCCACTACTTTGTAACGCTTAACAACCCCAATACCATTCAGCCAAGCACCATTTTGAATGACCGAACCGAGCGTCACCCCGTCTTTGACCAACCCAGCCTAGACTCACAACCGGCATTGCGTCACCAAAAACCCCCTATTTTCGTTGCCGGCAGTTACATGGGGTATGGGTTTCATGAAGATGGTTTTCAATGGGGCACCCACAGTGCACACCAGCTCCTTGACAGTCTTTAACGCCATTATTGCTGGCCGAACAACCCATACTCGGCATGCCCCCACCCCCCATTATTTCAACTACCCACTCGTCTGGATTCGATGCGATATTCGTCAGTTATCACAGACCCCATTGGGGTATAACAAACGACGATTATGGTCTATTCACGATGCCGATTATCTCGAGCCAACCCCCGAAAGCCTAGAATCTAAGCTTGCCAATCACATGACAACGATGCACTTTCAATTCCCAGTAACTCACATTCAGTTGTTAACCATGCCACGGTATTTGGGGCGGCCCTTTAAGCCCATTAACTTGTATTTACTGTATCATAGCGATACGTTAGTTGGGCTAATCGCTGAAGTCACCAATACATACAAAGAAAGCTATTTATACCAGTGTGATCGTCGGCATAAAACCGGCCCCAACCACTTTCAAATTCAAAAACCATTTCATGTTTCGCCTTTTTTAAATGAAACTGGCTATTATCATTTTAATATTACCAATACAGTGTCTGAACTTTTGGTTGTGATTGACTATTATCAAGATAATAAAAAAATACTTACAGCAACATTTGGCGGTAAGCCACGACCATTATCCCGTTGGCAACTACTAAAAACGGCTATCACACACCCTCTGAGTAATGCCTTAGTCTTACCGAGAATTTTCAAACAGGCGATTATCCTGTATTATAAAAAGAACTTAGATGCAAATTTCAAACCAATTACTAAAAATATAATTCGAACCATGCCATTATCATTATCTCATCGTCTTATTTGGAAGGCATTATCACAACGACTTGAACAACTCAAGCACGGGTGTTTAACGTTTATTCTGCCCGATGGATCCCAAAAAAAATTTGGGGACCCCACCAGCTCCTTGCGCGCGCAAATTTCAATTAACAATACATGGTTTTTCTCTACATTAGCCCGAAAAGGCGAAATCGGGTTTGCGCAAACTTACATTCGTGGCTATTGGCAAACCCCGTCATTAGCTGATTTACTAAAATTAATACTCATTAATTGCACCTTGGTTCAAGGTATGAGCAATGGCGCTTGGTGGTACCGTCTATACCTAAAAATGGCCAAGCGCAAGGAATCGATTAATACTGTCGATCAATCCAAAGCCAATATTCAAGACCATTATGACATTAGCAATGATTTTTATTCCTTGTTTTTAGATGAAACGAAGTTATACTCATCCGCACTATTCAATGATGAGTCTGAGTCCTTAGGCACCGCTCAGCAGCGAAAGCTTCAAGCATTAATTGAGCCGATGAATCTAGCGCCATCGGATCATGTTTTAGAAATTGGTTCAGGCTGGGGTGGCATGGCCGTGTATCTTGCGAAAACCATTGGTTGCCGAGTCACCACTATTACGTTGTCTCAAGAACAATATGACTGGACCAATCGGCTCATCCAAGACGAAGGGCTGCATGACACAATTACTGTTCAGCTTCAAGACTACCGCACACTATCCGGCCAATACGATCACATTGTTAGCATTGAAATGATCGAAGCCGTGGGTCATAAATTTTTGCCCGATTACTTTAGGCAACTCAATCAATTGGTTAAGCCCGGTGGCCGTGTTGTTTTACAAGCGATTACTTACCCCAACCATGATTATAAGCGATACAAAACGAGTATGGATTTTATTAAACACAGCATTTTCCCCGGTGGGCATTTGCCATCACTTGAAACAATTACATCATTAACCCGACAAATTACTAGTTTACGCCTAGTTACCGCCAATAACATTGCCAGCAGCTATGCCATCACCTTGAAAAAATGGGCTGAAAATTTGCAAGAGAATCATGATGCAGCTAAAAAACTAGGGTTTTCACCCGATTTTTTGCGGCGTTGGATGTACTACTTTGCTTACTGCGAAGCCGCCTTTTCTAGTGATTATCTGGGTGTTTATCAGCTTCAATTTAAACGAAACGCGTCATGACTATTCTTTGGATTTTCGCTGGCTTATATAGTGCAGCTAGCCTAACGTATGCACTTAGCTTATGGAGCAAAAACCCATCGATTATTGATGTGTATTGGGCACTGGGTATTGTGGGGATCGCTAGTACTTGGAGCTATCTCAATCCCATTGCAGCCCCCGGATGGCTTGTATTGGCTATGCTATGGATCTGGGGTCTACGATTATCCGGTTTTTTGTGGTGGACCCGAATTCGTCACAATCATGTGGACCATCGATACACAACCATGCGTGAACAATGGAAAGGCAGTGACTGGATCAAGCAATTCAAACTATGGCTGCATTATTTATTTCAAGCCAGCATTCAATCGCTATTAATTCTAGGGCTACTGCCTGTACTTCAGGCATCGCATTTGCATACCCGTTGGACAAGCCTAGGAATTAGCCTAATTGGAATCAGCTTGGTGGGCCAGTATTATGCTGACCGTCAGTTATCTATATTTAAGCAAACACGAAAACCCAACACAATTTGTAGCACTGGATTATGGGCTTATTCCCGGCACCCAAACTACTGTTTTGAATGGCTCATGTGGGTGGGGTTTGCGGTTTTAAGCCAGCCCTATTCCGGTGGCCTATGGGCCTGGGTCATGCCCATTAGTATGTGGGTAGTTTTTCGCTATTTAAGTGGCCCCTATACGGAACGGTGCTCGTGCGAGCGTCATGGCGATGTATACCGTCGCTACCAAAATGAAACACCCATGATTATTCCCGATGTATACCGCTGGGTTGTGTGCACCATTCAACTCCCCGATTGGCTCTATCGTCTGGGTATTCGATACCAGCTATCATCTCGGCTTCGCGCGCTAAAAAAGCGGTATAAAACCACAACCATTCACCAGTATGCGGATGCATTGAAAACGGGTAATATTGCCTATAAAACGGATGCTGCGAATGACCAACATTATGAAGTCCCCACAGAGTTTTATACGTATGCATTGGGCAAACACAAAAAATACAGTTCTGGATTCTATTCCAGCAGCACCGTATCACTCGATCAAGCCGAAGCAGCCATGCTTGAAAAAGTTTGCCAACGCGCAAGATTATCCAATGACCAAACCATTCTAGAACTCGGCTGTGGCTGGGGATCGTTTTGTTTGTATGCGGCTCAAAAATACCCAAAGTCTAAATTTTTAGCCATTTCAAACTCTGAAACACAGGAAGCCTATATTAATCAACAGATATCCGAGCGCGGGTTAAAAAACCTCATGGTGAAACGTGCGAATGTGGCCGAAATTCGATTTCGACGCAAGTTTGACCGCATTGTGAGTATTGAGCTATTTGAACATTTACACAACTATGATCGATTATTCAAACGATTGGCCGCGTGGTTAGCCGATGACGGCTATGCCTTTATTCATATTTTTGGCCATCGCCAGTATGCCTATCCCTTTGAAGTCAACCCCAATCAATCGTGGGTGGCTAATTGGATGAGTCGGTATTTTTTCTCCGGTGGTCAAATGCCGAGTCGAGATTTGTTTCAACAAGCACAATCGCATTTAAGCATTCACCAACAGTGGGATGTTTCAGGCACCCACTATGCCCAAACGTGTCGCGATTGGCTAAACAATATGGATGCCCATCGCCCTGAAATTTTAGCCTTTTTTCATGCAAACTATGGAAAAAAAGCCAAGCAATACTGGATTTTTTGGCGCCTATTTTTTATGGCATGCGAAGAACTATTTAAGACCAAACGCGGCAGTGAATGGCAGGTATTTCATTATTTGTTTGAAAAGCCAAAAACCAAGCGATCTGAGTAACTCCGGTAAGCACAGATTGTGCTATACTAATCAATATAATGTTCAATGCAAGTACACCTATACCCCCCCACACACTATCCAGTAATCCTTGCAAATCCCCGCCTAACCCTCCGGATACCCCTACTCCTAAACCGCAATCTGCAGATCTAAACCCGAATCCTATTTCTGGTCGTCCTACAGCGAGCCCGATTGAAGATAAAGAATTTAAAGACAAAGAAACTATTTGGTGTCTTATAGCCAATATTATGGATAAATATCGCCCTATCCTCGGAGAAACGGTTATACAGTACGATGACGTCCCCAATTGGTCAGACCTTACACCGCCTGACGGCCATTCAAGCGAAGAAGGCGATCAAGTGTTATTGGGTAAAATTAGTAGCAAGGATAGATCCGTGCTTCTAGACGAATTTAATACCTATGTTTGTCGATTTTATACTAATACAACGACTATTTGTGCAGAAAAAAAGCTCCAGCTGATCGCTCGATTTGTACAAGAAGAGTTTAAGTACGCATTGGGGCGTAACGCCAATTTTTCAGAAATGATTAAAAATCATTGCGGCAATTGCGGGGATAAAGCCGGTATTTTTAAGCTTATGGTTTATTTAGTGAAAAAACAAGATCCAACCATAATGAAGGGTATTAACGTCGATATTATCGTACAAGGGGCTAAAGATCCTGAGTATTTGGGCCCTGGGGGGGAATTATTGGTTGTTTCTAGCCAGCGCGGAATGAAGGAAACCACACCAAGCGGAATGAAGGAAACCACACCAAATAGACAATTAGATATTAAACCCGTGCCCCCCAGCCGGTGTAATACATCTCATTTGTTAGATATAATAACATTACCTTCTGGTC
>DJIL01000020.1:14968-15389 GCA_002433595.1 bacterium UBP8_UBA6595
GTTTATCCAGGGGATACTCCTGTTGACAGAAAACCGGGTGAAGACCCGTTTGGAAAAAATGCATACCTCCTATTTCTTCCAGGAGAGTACATGGGAGTCATGCGTATTTTGTGTCATGAAGATTATGATAAGTACTTATTTAAACATGGCGAAAACAGAATGTTTGAATTACGTTTAGTCGGGATTCAATCATGTTTGTTTGGCATGTACCAGAGAAAAAGTTTTGAAGAAGCAAAACAACAGGCATTGGCCATCATGCGAAACATGCGTGATTTATTGGAGCCAGACGGTACAAAAAACGATCTAACGCAAGACCCAACAACTTTAAAAAGTTTTAAGCCGTTGATTGATGAACTATCAGTGGAAGACCGAAAAGATTTAATTCAAGCATTTACAAAAACGATTGAAAAAAATGAGAAAC
>DJIL01000026.1:0-18737 GCA_002433595.1 bacterium UBP8_UBA6595
GCCCGAATTGTTTCGGGTTTAAACGTGGGGGTGTAGCGGTGCGTCGGGGCATGAAAGTTTCGAAACTCAGTTTCCGTAAACACACCCATGGTGATACCTGCCAATCCAGAAACACCATAGGCTGTGCTTTCAGTCATGGCTGATTTAATCACAGGAATGCCCAGCATATCGGCTTGAAATTGCATTAAAAAGGGATTGTCTGAAGCCCCACCATCGACATGTAGCGCATGTGCGCTCGGCAGCAGGTCCACCACGTCTTTGGTCTGGTAGGCCATGGCTTCTAAAACAGCTCGAATTAAGTGGGCTTTGGTCGTACCGCGAGTCAGTCCAATAAACAATCCCCGTGCGGATGAATCCCAGTGAGGGGCCCCCAAACCGGTTAGTGCAGGCACAAAGTATACGGTGTCATTATGGTCAAGGCTTAAGGCCAAATCAGCACTATCAGCAGCGGAGTCAATCAGCCCCAAAGCATCGCGGCACCATTGAATGGCCGACCCCCCCACAAAAATACTGCCCTCAATCGCATACGTGGTGGTGGCTCCGCGTTGCCAAGCAATGGTGGTCAGGAGGGTATCGTGCGTTTGGGGGTTAGTCCCGGTGGATGCGCATACAAACAAGCCGGTGCCATAGGTGTTTTTGATGCGTGTGGTGTCGTCCCCGCATTGGGCAAAGAGCGCTGCTTGTTGGTCACCCAGTATGGCGTGAATGGGTAGTGTTTGGTTGGCATAGGGCGTGTGGGCCAGTTGGGACGGGTCAATACATCCAAAGTGGTGGTCACTGGGGTATACCTGGGGGAGCCAGTCGCGGTGAATGCCAAATAATTCCAATAATTCGGGGTCGTAATTGTGGGTATGGATATTAAAGAGCAGTGTCCGTGACGCATTGGAGCTATCGGTGGCATGGACCTGCCCGTTGGTGAGTTTAAAAAGAATCCAGCTATCAATGGTTCCAACGCGCAGTGTGCCGCGGTTGGCGGCTTGCTGAACGGCGGGGACATTGTGCAAGAGCCATTCCAGTTTGGAGGCTGAAAAATAGGCATCGCATAGTAAGCCGGTTTTGGCTTTAATGCGGGCTTGGGTGGCTTCAGGGAGACTGGCCATACGCTCGGCAGTGCGTCGGCATTGCCAAACAATGGCGGTGTGGAGGGGCTGGTGAGTCTCAACATCCCACGCGACAACGGTTTCTCTCTGGTTGGTAATGGCCACAGCCGTTGGGGCGGTTGGTAGTTCCTGAAGGGTTTGGGAGAATACGGATTGGGTGATTTGCCAGATCTCGCGGGCGTCGTGTTCGACCCATCCCGACTGGGGAAACTGTTGGGTGAGGGCCTGTTGATGCGGAAGGCTAAACTGACCCGCAGCGTCTAGGGCAAGGCATCGAATGCTGGTGGTGCCTAAATCAAGCGTAATAATCATGGGTACTGTATTTAATATAGCACAATCCCATAGAGTAACCCCCCAGGTTTTATAAATCCAGGGTAATGAGCCGGCTAGGAAAATTGGCCTATGTGATATTTTAAAGTCTAAATAAGTAATATTTATTGTTTGAAAATACAGTATTTAATCTTTTTATTTACAAATAAAAAAAAATAAGCTAACATAGTAGACCGTAGTGTTAACATTAAAAATTAAAAATTATGAAGTATGAATCAACCCCAGTGCCCAGATCACCCCGTGTGACTCATGTCACACCAACAACGCCAATTCTGAGTCTCGTTAGTTCGCGTAAACCAAGCAAGGGTAATGACACGAATTTTTTTGGGTTTTTTTGGGCCCTTAGTATTTTGGGTTCGCTTAATGTTGGGGGTTCAGCGCTCAGGTACCCCCCCACAGATAACGGATAAACGTATGCTCAATCCTGCAGGAATAACATCTTTTCCTCTCCCAGCTAGTGGTGCACCCGCACGACGCTTGGAGAATCCATGGAATAGACCAGAGATTTGGGGAGTTGTTGCGAGTGCTGGGTGTGCGGCTGTAACGGCTGACCCCGGTTGTGCTGTAGGTGCGTTTCAAGTTGCTACAGCGTGCTCGGGGCAGTACAGTAATCAGGCGAGGAATAGTAATCGGCCAATGACGCCTTTGGGAATATTGACGCTGACTGATAGTGTGGGTATCGATTTGTGTCTATTTGGGCTCTATAATAATAACTTGTATGTTTTATGGCTGGCGAGTATTCTCCCGCTAGTTGGGTTGCGTTTGTATGATGAAACGGGTATTCCAGCGTTGGCTTCTTCAGTCCCGATTCATTTTCCTGATTCAGAACAATCTCATCCTGTTGATTCAGAACAATCAAGTGATTCAGAACAATCAAGTCAACCGACCAGTGCAAGTCGTTTATCGGCTCAATTACACGCAATTCCAGAGCATAGTATAGATGAGTTATTGGGTCAATCACATGCAATTCCAGATCCTATCCCAGATGATTTATATACTAAAGTACACGCATTACACGAGACGCTTAAGTCTAAGTTAGTCGGCTCAGATGGCCAGTTGTATACTTCAGATTCGGGCATGCCAGACGGGGTTTATAATTTGGGGCAGCATCCATTCGCTAAAGATTGGGATGGTGATAGATCGACGGTAAGAAGTGCGCTGGTTGATCTATTACAGTGTCCGATTAGTTTAGGTTCGATTGAAAACCCTGTAACTATACAAACGGCATCGAATCAAAGCATGCACCCATTTGACAGACAATCGGTAGCAGAATGGCTAAGGACCCAAGACACAAGTGTTCACCCGCTGACCCGCGAAGCCGTGGTTGGATTTGCTTTGGATGAGGGTACGGCTAAAATAATACAACTATTGCTTTCGCATCAGCCCGTGGCACAGCCCCCCGGCCAACACGTCATGGATGATCCACGAGCGCCGCTGAGCGTCGCTGGTAGGCGGGTAATAATAGCGTCTACAGTAACCGGTTAATTTTAAAAAGAAACCCCCGCTAGTATGCTACACTTAAGGGTATGACAACCGCCTTGTTAATTATTGATCATGGCTCTCGGCTCAAGGCCGCCAATCACATGCTCTTTGATGTGGTAAAGGCCATGCGGAGCCATCGCCCAGACTTGCTGGTCTATGGGTCTCACATGGAATTAGCCGTGCCCACGATTGCCGATGGCGTGGCTTGGTGCATGACCCGAGGGGCGACTCGCATCATTGCCCATCCGTACATGTTATCCCCCGGCCGGCATGCCACCCGAGATATTCCCCAGTTAGTAGCCGATGCCATGGCCGCGTATCCTCAGGTAGCGTATACGGTTACCGATCCGCTGGGTGTGGATGACCACTTGCTCAAACTAATTGTAAAACGAGCCAAAGTTTAATGTGTGTTATCCGATTCGTATGAAGATTCTAATCACTGGCGCAACCGGATTTATTGGACGTGCGGTGGTTCGAGCCTGCATGCAGGCCGGATATTCCTTGGTTATTGCAACCCGTAGTCCAGCCAAGGCTCAGCAAGTATTGGGCGATTGCCATACGTATTGTGAATGGGATGCAGTATCGGGCCCGTTGGATTATGGGTCAATTGGACCTGTTGATGGGGTGATTAATTTAATGGGGGAAGGCGTTGCCGACCGCCGGTGGACGCGCGCGCAACGCCAGCGCATTTGGGATACCCGCGTGGTGGGGACTCGTCATTTATTAATGGGACTCGCGCGGCAGCCGGCGGTCTATGTAGGGGCGTCGGCCATTGGTTATTATGATCATACGCACCGAAAGACAGTGTCCGAGTCGACTCAGCCAGGGTCAGATTTTATGAGTCAATTGTGCGTAGCTTGGGAAGCTGAACATGCTCGCTTGTCGGATTCATGCCGGGTAGTTATTGTACGCTTGGGTGTTGTTATAGGGCCTGATGGCGGAGCCTTGGCAGCGATGCGTGGGCCATTTGAATGGGGGGTTGGTGGCCGATTGGGATCGGGTACGCAATGGATGAACTGGATTCATCGAGCAGACGCTGTTCGTATTATTATGAAGGGGTTAATAGAGGCATCGGCGAGTGGCCGATACAATGCTGTTGCTCCTGGCAATGTGACCAACCAAACACTGACGCGTCAGTTGGCGCAAGCCGTTCGGCGACCGGCGATACTTCCCGTGCCTGAGAGGGCCCTTCAGCTCGCAGTGGGGGGACTGGCGACTGTACTGGTACAAGGGGCTCAGGTTGTGAGTGATCGGTTAGATCCGGATGCGTTTATATTTCCCACGGTGGAGTCAGCGATTGCAGATGCGTTGCCCCTAGACATACGGGAAGGTCGGCATACCGTTTGCCAGTCCATAACGGGGATGCAGTGGGTGCCACAGACGGTAGATACCGTATTTTCATTTTTTTCAGATGCGCGTAATTTAGCTCGCATTACACCGCAGTTTATGCAATTCCGTCTGGATTCGCAATCCACGTCAGCGATGCAAGTGGGCACGGATATTCGGTATCGATTGCGTGTACGAGGCCTGCCCATTCGATGGCAATCGCGAATTGAGCAATGGACCCCCAATCAGTGCTTTGTGGATGATCAGGTGGCCGGCCCCTATCGGGTCTGGCACCATACGCATCAATTTTGGGCGTATAAGGGGGGTACTGTGGTGGAAGATAGTGTTCGGTATGCCCTGCCAAAAGTCCCAATTATTAGCCGATTGGTACAACCCTGGGTGGCCCGTGATATTGCGTCTATTTTTGCCTACCGCAACCGCATGCTACCGGCGTGTCTGGAACAAGGCTAGCAGAAAAAAACCCGTTTGAATGAGCACAATAAGCGGGGCGGTTGCCACATCCCAGTGGTAGCTAAAAATAACCCCCAGTAGTGTAGACAGTCCCGCTGTCCCAACAGCAATGACAAGCATGTGGTCCCACGTTTTAGTGGTTAAAAAACCAATGGCGCCAGGCGTGATCAATAGGGCAATGACCAAAATAATACCGGCCGCTTTGAGTGCAGATACAATGGTTAACGACAAAATAATTAACAGCATCCACTGCATACGAGCGTTATTCATGCCCAATGTGGCGGTGTGAATGGGGTCAAAGCAGAACGCCATTAAATCTCGGCGTTTGATTAATAATATAATTATGCAGCTACCAGAAATAAGCATGGTTTCAACAAAGTCAGCGGTAGTAATGCCTAAAATATTGCCAAATAAGATATGTAAAATGTGTTGGTTGGTGTGAATATGGGTGATTAACACTAAGCCCACAGCAAACATGCCAGAAAACACAATGCCCATAAGCGTGTCGGGTTTAACACGGCTGTACCGAGATAGGTATCCAATCGCACTGGCACAAAGCAACCCAGACACAGTGGCGCCAATGCTTAATGGAAGGTGAGTCATGTGGGCAATGGCAATGCCAGGAAGGACGGCGTGGGCGATAGCGTCTCCCATTAGAGACCAGCCTTTAACAATCAGAAAACACGAAAAAATAGCGCAAGCAATAGCAATAAACAGCCCGCTAATTAACGCGCGTTGCATAAAGGCATACGATAAGGGTTCAATTATCCAATCAAGCATGGCCGTTTCCGTATTTTATTGAGTCCAAATACAACAAGAAAGACACTTGTTTGTAAGATCACGACCATGCCCCCAGGATGGGTATTTATAAAGTAGCTTATGTATACGCCCAGTCCGCTGGTGACACCGCCCAAACACATGGATAAGATCAGCATGCGCCGAAATTGATGGGTCATTAAGTAGGCGGTTGCTCCGGGTGTGACCAGCATAGCAATGACCAAACAGGCGCCTACAGTATGCAACGCAGCTACAGTCGTTGCGCTAAGCAGAGTAAAAAAGACCACTTGCAACGCTGAGGTAGGCAAACCAATGCTTTTTGCGTGATTAATATCAAAAAAAACACAGGTAAAATCTTTCCATTTAAGCCCGATAATAATTAAGGTAACCGCCGTGATTATGGCAATTTGAATGGCATCTTCAGTCGGGATGGTGAGGCTATTGCCTAGAACAATGGCTTGAATATCCACGGTCATAGGGTTTATAGAGGCCAGCAGCAGGCCAAGGGCAAAAAATGATGTAAAAACAACGCCAATAATTGCATCTTCACGCAGCTTAGTCGTCCGTTTAACCAGGTACATGCTAATGGCAGCCAGGCCACCGGTAAAAAAAGCGCCAGCAGCGTACGGAAGCCCTGCTAAATAGGCTAAGGCAACGCCGGGTACAATAGCGTGCGACAGGGCGTCGCCCATTAACGACCAGCCTTTAAGGGTAATATACGCCGATAAACACGCACAGGTAATACCAACGAGTGTGGATAGCCCAATGGCTTTGGTCATGTACGCATAGGCAAAGGGTTCAAGCAATTCGGTCAGCATGCTTATTCCTTAGCCTGTTGTTCAACTAGATCCCAGTTTTGGTCGTCTCCATAAAATACCACGGGGCGTTCATCATCGGTTAAAACGGTGACGCTACGGTGATCGGAATCGCGATGGATGGTGCTCGGTTCAATTTGATGATGCCGCAACATACCCCCAAAGGCCATTTCCAAATTGGGGCGTGTAAACGTTGTGGCTGTTTCACCATAGGCGAGTAGGCGTTGGTTAATCAGCATAACGGTATCGCAAAATGCGGGCACGCTTCCCAGGTTATGGGTAGATACAATAATCAAATGACCCGATTTCCGCAACGTTTGAAATAGATCAGTTAAGGTGCTTTCGGTCGTATTGTCAACACCGGTAAAGGGTTCGTCCAATAAAATAATCGGGGCCTCCTGAGCCAAGGCCCGTGCCACAAATACCCGCTTTTTCTGACCGCCACTGAGTTCGCCAATTTGTCGATTTCGGTAGGCTGTCATGCCCACTCGATCCAAGGCCTGATCGGCACAGGCGCGGTCTTGAGCGGTGGGTATTCGCATAGGACCCATGCGGGTGTAGCGGCCCATGAGCACCACGTCGTCAACCAAAATAGGGAAGTCCCAATCAATATCATCCGCCTGGGGCACGTAGGCAACTTGATTGCGTTTAAGCGCGTGGTTGACCGGTCCATTGTTGATGAGTACAGACCCAGACGTTGGGTTTAGAAACCCCATCATGCATTTAAATAATGTAGATTTCCCCGATCCATTCATGCCAATTAATCCACAAATACGACCACCGGGTAAAGTTGCCGATATCCCATCAATAGCCATGTGCCCGTTGGGGTAGGTGACGCTGATGGCGTTTAATTGAATAGTGGGTGTTGGCATTATTGGGCGCGTGCGGTTTTAAATCCGTCGGCAATAGTGGTTGTGGTCACCGTGAGTAAATCCAAATAGGTAGGAACAGGCCCGTCAGCGGCACTTAATGCGTCCACATACAATACGCCACCGTAGTGGGCGCCAGTTTCGGCAGCAATTTGTTTAGCCGGTTTATCCGATACCGTGCTTTCGCTAAATACGACCGGAATCGAATGGGCACGGACGGCATCAATGACCGCGCGAACTTGCTGGGGTGTTCCGTTTTGATCGGCATTAATGGGCCAGATGTACAGCTCATTCATACCCAAATCTTTGGCTAAATAACTAAAGGCGCCTTCACTGGTTACTAAATACCGATTTTCAGTTGGGATAAAGGCGAGTCTTTCGATTAATTTTTGGCGTATGGTGCGTACGGTATTTGCGTAATTCTCGGCATTTTTATGGTAAATGTGGGCATTGGCGGGATCATGGGTAGATAGCGCATCTCGGATCGTGGTAATGTAGGCTACGGCCGCTGTAGTCGACATCCAGGCATGCGGGTTGGGGTGGGGGCCATTCTGAATGGGTATTGACGGAATGCCAGCCGATACAATTACGCTTGGCACATCACCAATATCGTGTGTAAATCGCTCAAACCATGCCTCTAAATTTAGCCCATTCCATAAAATTAAATCAGCGTTCTTGGCACGTGCAATGTCTTTGGGGGTTGGCTGATAATGATGGATTTCAGCCCCTGGTTTTGCAATGGATTGCACCACAGCCGCATCGCCAGCAATAACTTTGGCCATATCAGCGATAATTGTAAATGAGGTAATAACGTGCAACGTTTGATCGCGCTCAGAAGTGGCGTCGGGCTGAGTATTAAATGAAAGAATGCCGCCGACTAAAGCACTAGCGATAAGTATAATGATTAAGTTTAATTTAAATGACATAGTGGGACTCCGGTTATAGGTAATGGTTGTTTACAGTGGGTATTAATGACGCCATGGAGACTGGC
The DNA here is from genome assembly GCA_002433595.1 of bacterium UBP8_UBA6595. GTDB lineage: Bacteria > Margulisbacteria > Marinamargulisbacteria > UBA6595 > UBA6595 > UBA6595. The sequence continues at coordinate 8,162 of DJIL01000026.1, forward strand.
GGTGGCTCTGAATACGATTAAATAGTTGGGCATGTTTATCAATTGATTGAACGGACGTTTGAATGTGGGTTTGAACGTCTAAGGGTAAGTCTAAAAAGCATTTTATAAAGGCGTGGAGGCGCTGGGCGGCCAGAGGGGATAAGCCGTGTTCAATTTTACAGGCATCGGCAGTGGCTGTTTCAGCGTCCAGGCACAATACAGTGTGTAAAAACGCTTCGGTATCATCGTGTCGGTGGGTTACTTGCTGAGCAATTGCCAGGCCCTGATCAGACAGCTGGATGCTTTCGCGGGGCCTATGAATGACATAGCCGTGCTGAGTCAGCGCTTTGATGGTACGGGTTACCGTTGGGAGCTGGCAGCCCAATCTTTTCGCTAAATCCGTCACAGTAACCGTGGGTTTTCCGTCCTGGTTAAGCCGAAAGATAATTTCAAGATAATCTTCTTGAGTAGCGGTGAGTTGACGAATGGCTGAGTTGATTGTCATTACCATATGGTAATTACCGTAGAGTAAGTTGTCAATAGACACGCCCCTAATTGGTGAGTTTAAGCGTTGGTCCAGGCAGTGGTGCAGTTGCTGTGAATGGGTTTTGTTTCGTTCACGTATGTGTGCTATACTGATTCACTAGTTATGAGTTTTTCGCATAACGCTTTTTGCTACAATTAAATTTGCGCCAGTTTGTTCTAACAGCAAACAATTACACAGAGCAAAAAATACAGGGCAAAAAATGTTTGAAATATAATTAAGTTGATATAGGTTAGAAACAGTAGAGTAAAGGAACGGTTATGATTTTAATTAAAGATTTAAAGAAAATCGCAGCTCAGCTTAAGGCCGAGCGATCTATTGAATTGGGTGATTTGGTTGGCGCTATTGAGAAGTCATTGGTTGCTGCCTATGCTCGAAATTATGGTCAAATGGAAGGGGTTCTTTCGGTATTAAATGCAGAAACAGGGGAATGCCGTATTATTGCAACCAAGTCAATTGTAGACGCAGTAAACGACGAAACCATTGAAATTAGTATTGAGCAGGTGCGTGCAGAAGGTCTTTTAGGGGCTGTGGGGGATACCGTAGAGGTTGATGTGACGCCAGAATCGTTTGGTCGGGTGGCCATTCAAGCCGCTAAAAATGTAATTTTACAAATGATCAACGAATCTGAAAAAGCGTATGTGTACGATAAATTCAAAGAAAAAATTGGGCAGTTGGTAAACGGGGTTGTTCAGCGAGTTGAAGGCATGAATTATTTAGTTAACTTGGGGGATGTTGAGGCTACACTAACTCGCCGTGATCAAATTCCCGGGGAAACCTTGCATTCAGGGGATCATGTTCGGGTATTTTTATCAGATATTACGCTAACCAATCGGGGGCCTATCTTGCGTATTTCACGATCATGCCCAGAATTTCTAATTGAACTGTTCAAACTGGAAGTTCCTGAAATTAAAGAAAAGAATATTATTGAAATCAAAGCCATTGCCCGGGATGCGGGGATGCGGTCCAAAGTTGCGGTATACAGCAATCACCAGGATGTTGGGGCGGTTGGAACGTGTGTTGGCCACATGGGAACGCGCATTCAAAATATTTTAAAAGCATTAAGTAACGAAGAAAAAGTAGATATTTTAAACTGGAGCGTCGATCCAATTGCCTTTATTGCCAATTCGATGAAGCCAGCGACAGTATCTAAAGTTTTAATCACAAGTTCGGACAGTAAAACCGCTATTGTAGTGGTGCCACAAGATCAATTATCATTAGCTATTGGCAAAAAAGGGGTAAATGTTCGGTTGGCTGTTCGGCTAACGGGTTGGAAAATTGATATTTTGTCCGAAGAAAAGTATGCAGAAGAAAAAGATAGCCTAAGCGTGGAAGCGGTTGACAGTAGTTTGACAGCTCGTTTAGAAAATGAAAAACCATCAGGCAGTGCCAGTTTGGCGGATAATATCCGTGCAGAGTTGGCCTCTAGCCAAGCGGATGATGATGAGGAGGATGATGAAACCCCATTGTCTCAATTGGCCCATATGTATGGATTTGAGCCCAATGAGTTTGTTTCTGAGTTGGCTAAGCGGTCGGTAACGGTGAATGAGTCACAGCCATTGGATGATGCGACAATTGCAAAAATTCGAGCCGCATTTAATCAAGAAGATAAAGCGTGTGTAGTGGATAAAGATTCGACAGGAGATAATTAAATTGGTATGAAGGTTAATGAGCTGGCAAAATCGCTAAAGATATCCGATAACCAAATGGTTAAGTTCTTATCAGATCTAAATATTCGGATTAAAGGCCGATCCGCTAAACTTGATACTCAAACAGTTAAAATGGTCCGAGAGTTATATGCGGAATATTTGTCAGAAAAAGAAGTGGTTCAAAATGAAGCCCGAACCCTATCCCTTAATTTTGATACGGTTTCTATACGAGAGTATGCTGAGATGCTGGATCTCAAATTATCCGATATTATGCAAGTCCTTATGCAAAAGCAATGGGTTATGAATTTAAACACGATGATTAATCGGCAGCAAGCCATTGAAATCGCAGCTGCATTAAACATTACAGTTGATTCAGCTGAAGTTAAACAAACAACTGCCCAAAACATAGGGGTGGAGTCGTCCACTAACGATCCCAAGCGTCCACCAGTCATTACGGTTATGGGCCACGTGGATCACGGGAAAACATCGTTATTAGACAATATTCGAAAAACCAACGTTCAGGCTAAAGAAGCCGGTGCGATTACCCAGCATATTGGGGCTTACCAGGTGTTGGTGAATGGTGGGAAATTTACATTTTTGGATACGCCTGGTCATGCGGCCTTCACATCCTTGCGTTCGCGAGGCGTACGCATTACCGATCTGGTTATTTTGGTAATAGCGGCCGATGACGGCGTTAAGCCTCAAACGATTGAAGCCATTGAGCATGCTAAAGCAGCCGGGGTTCCTATTATTGTTGCGTTAAATAAAATGGATGTATCGGGAGCCAATCCGGATCGGGTTAAGCAAATGCTAACGGAATATGAGTTGGTATGCGAGGAGTGGGGCGGTGAAACCGCGGTGGTTCCCATTTCCGCTAAAACAGGGGATGGTATTGATGCTTTGCTGGATATGATTCAACTAACCGCCGATGTTTTAGAGCTCACGGCATCTACAACAGGACAGGCCCAAGGTGTTGTAATTGAAGCCCGCTTGTCCAAGCAAAAAGGGCCGTTAGCCACCGTGTTAATTCAATCGGGCACATTGGCCGTGGGTCAATACTTTTCGGTGGGGTCAACCTATGGGAAAGCCCGTGCTTTAATTAATGATTTGGGGCAAACCGTTCAAGCAGCGGAGCCAGGAATGCCGGTTGAAATTATGGGGTTTTCGGATGTGCCGGAATCCGGCAGTGTTTTGATTGCTCATGATAAAGAAAAAGATGCGCGCAAAGCGGTGGTGCACGCCAACGGCATGGGTAAGCACGAGGTACAAGTAACTGGCCGTGCGGATGAGCGCCAAGGTAATTTAGTGACCGTGGTCGTAAAAGCCGACGCACAGGGATCCGTTGATGCCTTAAAGCAGCTAATGTCCGATGAGAAAAGTGTCAAAATTCGCATGGTTCGTGCGGGTTTGGGGGATGTCACGGAAGATGATATTAACTTAGCGGCAATTTCTGGGGGAATGATTATTGGGTTTGGTGTCAAACTATCGAATTCGGTTCAAAAAATTGCGGATAATGCTGCGGTTGAAGTTCGCTTATATAGTGTCATTTACCGTGCCATTGAGGACTTGGCCCAGTTGATTCAGGGCAAGCGGATTGTGGACTATGATTACAAGCAAGTGGGAACGTTAACTGTTCGAGCGGTGTATCAATATTCTAAGTTTGGCTCTATTGCCGGTGTGTATGTGGATTCTGGAGAGGTTTCTCGTGGATATCGCGCAACGGTAACACGGGGTAAAAAAGAAATTGGTAATGGAGAGATTAATTCTTTGAAACGATTCAAAGAGGATGTCAACGAGGTCAAAGAAGGCTACGAGTGTGGGGTGGTTGTGCGCGGGATTGACTTTCAAGAAGGAGACACGATTGCCGTATACAAGCAGTTTGAACGACCGGTCGACTAGACGCTTATGAACCGAGTTGCCCGTGTCTCTCAGCTGATTCGCCAGGTAATCGCTACAATTCTATTGCGTGAGATCCGGTCTGACAAAGTCACTATGGTCAGTATTTTATATGTTGATATTTCACCCGATTTTCACAATGCAACGGTATATTATAGTGTGATTGGTACGCATGAAGAATGCAACAAAACCCAGCGGTTTTTACGGAAAATGGCACCCTTTATTAAAGGCAAGTTAGGGCGAATGTTGTCGATGCGCACAGTCCCCAATTTGCGATTTCGATACAAATCCTATAAAGATGTTGGCCCTCATGACGGATAACGAGATATTTCAATCCCTTCATGCCCAACTTACTACCGCTAAGTATGTGGTTATCGCTGTCCATGCGGACCCTGACATGGATGCCATTGGGTCTGCCTTGGCAATGCGGACCTATTTAATGGATCAAGGAAAAGTGGCGACGCTATGGTTGCGGGGGTTTAGTGCTCGGCATTATGATTTTTTGGCAGATGTAGCCAGCATTGTTACGGACCCAGAACCCCCCCATGGGGATACGCTTTTGGTTATGGATTGCGCAACGGCATATCGCGTTGAAGGCTGGCAAAAAACAGGAGTACCCAGTGGGTATTCGACGGTAATTAATTGGGACCACCATCAGCACAATGATCAATTTGGTCAGTTGAACGTGGTTGATACCGGTATGTCGTCTATGGGTGAGTATGTGTATTGGTTTTTTAAGTCGGTTGGCTATGCCTTGGATGCCAATCAAGCCACGCAGTTATACGCCGCTATTGTATATGATACCGGTCGGTTTGCGTACAGCAATGTCACCACAAGTACGTTTCAAGCGAGTGCGGCTCTCGTTGAGGCAGGGGCTCAGCCCGAGGTGGTTAATAACGCCATTTATAATGCCAAATCAGTATCGCAAATTAAGGGTTTGGCAACGGCAATGGGTCGCTTAACAATTGAACGTCGCTACGGCTATGTATACACATATTTGTTGCCCGATGAGCCGCCAGTATCCCAAGATTCCTTGGAGCTTATGCGGTCATTAAAAACGGCTAAGGTATTGGTTTTATTTCGGGGTAAAGAGTGTGGGGTGAAGGTGAGCTTTCGATCCAAGACGGACTTTGATGTCGCAACATTTGCTCAGCAATTTGGTGGGGGTGGGCATCGGCGAGCTTCAGGAGCGTTTGTGAGTGGTTCGGTGGAGTCCGTTATAGATACTGTGCTTCAGGCGCTGGAAAATGCCTTGCGATGAGCGCAACCCAGTCGCTGGGTTTGTATTGGTTAATAAACCCGTTGGGCCGTCCTCTTTTCACGTTATCGCTCAACTAAGGCGACTCACCGGAGTTCGGCGTATTGGGCATGCAGGCACATTGGATCCGTTGGCCTCGGGTTTATTAATTGTAGCCATTGGGCGTCAGTATACTCGGCAACTGGATACTTTTGTGGGCATGGACAAGTCGTATCGGGTGACATTTGAATTGGGAAAAACCACGACAACGTACGATTCTGAAGGTAGCATCACGCACCAGCTTCCTCAGGTATCTGTGACTGCGGACCAAGTGTACGCAGCAGTGGCGGGGTTTCAGGGGACCTATGATCAAATCCCGCCAGCGTTTTCAGCCAAAAAAGTAAATGGGGTTCGGGCCTATGATCGGGCGCGAAAGGGTCAAACGGTGGTCTTGGCACCTCAGTCAGTGCGCATTGATTCTATAATGATCGAGGCCATGGTACTCAGTATTCCCAATCCCACAGTTACAGTGAGTGTGAGGTGTTCCAAGGGTACGTATGTACGGTCTTTGGTGCATGATATTGGTCAGGCGTTGGGTGTGGGGGGGACGGTCACCGCTTTAGAGCGATACGCCATTGGGTCTTATGAGGTGGATCAAGCGATTAGTCTGGATACCGCATGTTTGGATCAACTGGAAGCGATGGTATTTCATGCGTGATTTTTTAAATGGGCCCAATGGGAATACCGATTCAATTCGCGCACTCGGCATGGGCGTGTTTGACGGGATTCATCGGGGGCATCAAGTTATTGTGGATCAATGCAGTCATTTAATGACCTTTATGCCGTATCCTCGGGCGGTTCTAAACCCAGAGATGCCAGTCATTCCACGTTTAACGGTATTGTCTGAAATGCAGCACTTGTTTCCCAATACAATTGCGTTGCGGTTCACGCCAGCGATTGCGGCACTACCGGCATCAGAATTTTTTGATCGGTTTGTGGTGCAGCAATTGGCCCCTAAGCGTGTTGTTGTGGGTGAAGATTTTAAATTTGGTGCGAATCAAAGTGGCAATGGGACCGTTCTTCAGGCCTTGGGAGCCGCTGCGGGTATTGATGTCGTGGTGGTTCCGCTGGTTGTTCAAGACGGACAGCCGGTGAAAAGTGGTCGCATTCGAACGGCTATTCGGGCCGGCCAGTTTAATCATGCTGTGGATTTGCTGGGGCATCCGTACTGCTTATCCGGTACGGTTGTGCGGGGTGATGGCCGGGGACGCACCTTGGGGTTTCCAACGGCTAATCTAAAAATTCCTGATACTAAGCTGGGCCTTTTGCCCGGTGTTTATGCCGGGTATTTAGCAGATACACAAGCGCCGGTGGTGGTGTATAGTGGGTCTGCGCCAACATTTGATACCAAAACGCCTCGGCATGAAGTGCATATTTTAGACTATGATGGGGATTTGTATGGTCAATCACTATCGGTTATGATAACCCGACAAATTCGGGGAGAGAGGCAGTTCGAGTCGACCGATGCCTTGCAAGCACAAATTCAACGCGATAGTCAGGCAGCGAGGCGCTAACTTACTTTCCCACGCAAAACCGAGAAAAAATACCGTCCAATACGGTTTCGGTTATGGCATCACCGGTCATTTCAGAACAGTGGTGAATGGCTGTTTTGAGATCAAAAGCGAGTAAATCCATGTCATCCATAGTGTGAGTCAATGTTGTGTGTAGGTGGCTTAAACAGGCCAGTAATTGGTTTAAGCATGCCCGTTGACGGGCGTTACATACGAGGGCTAAATCCGATTGTTTGGGGGGCTGAAAGGTTTGAGTGAGTTGATGATTGAGGGCATCAAGGCCATTCGGGGATCGGGTGGATAGGGGGAGTACGGGCCAAGACTTCGGAAACCCAGACGGGCGAATGCGCCGAGTTTTGAGATCGGACTTATTAATGAGTCGCCACACAGGTTTTTGCGTTCGTTTGAGTGTTTTCATAAGCTGAGTATCGGCAGCTGTTGTAGGTTTTGTTTGATCTTGAACCCAGATAATTAAATCGGTGGCAATCATGAGCGGTTTGATTTTTCGAATGCCTGCCGCTTCAATCTGATTGCGAGTGTGTCGAATACCGGCCGAGTCCGTCCATTCAAATTGATAGCCTCCCAACTGGGTTGTGGCTGTAATATAGTCCCGAGTTGTCCCGGGTAATCGGGTGACAATGGCGCGATTATGTCCCAGTAGGGCATTAAATAAGCTGGATTTCCCCACATTGGGTTGTCCCACAATCAGGCATCGAATACTACGCTGAATCCGTTCACCGTGGTCTTGGGTCTGGACGGCTCTAGCTAAGGTATTGCGCAGTGATTTGATTTTTTGAATCGTGGATTCTGAATCCAGCGGAGGAATTTCATCCGGGAAATCCAAATGCCCATTTACCACTTCCAATAAGCGAGTTAATTCGTTGCGAATAGTTTCAATCCACTGGTTTAAGCGGCCCTGAACATGATTAATGGCACTAAGATGGGCCCAATCGGATTCAGCCGCAATTAATTCACCAATGCCTTCCGCTTGGGTTAAATCCAGTTTGCCATTTAAAAACGCCCGTTTGGTGAATTCGCCGGGCTTCGCTTCTCGGATACCCATTTGATACACCGTTGTACGTAGCTTTTGAATCACAACCTGGCTGGCATGAATATGAAGTTCCACCACATCTTCACCCGTAAACGAGGCCGGGCACTGGAACACTACCACACAGGCCTCATCAATGGGATCACCAGTCGCTGTATACAAGGTTCTCTTGGCCATGTAACGCGCGGGCGGTATGGGCTTTGCGGGGGTTAAGGTATGCAATGCGGCGATAGCCTGCTCGCCCGAAATACGCAAAATAGCCACTGCCCCGGGGCCTTGGGGCGTAATAATAGCCGTTATAGTATCTAAATTAGGGTTTGACTGTGATAATGCCATTGGCCGAATCAATGGATCGGTTGGCCATAATTTGTTGAATCGTAGAGATAACCTGAGAACTGGCCCAATACAGCAAAACACCCGCCGGCATTTTCAAACAAATAAACACCATAACAACGGGTAAAAACGCCATGATTTTTTGTTGTTGAGGATTGATCGCCATTAATTTTTGAGACCACCACGTAGAAGCCCCAACCAACGCAGGCAAGATAAAGAATCGATCGGGTTGAACTAAATTATCAATCCAAAAGGGGATAAACCCCGCATAGACACCCACTTGTTGGGTCATGGCTTGAAAGGTTTCGCTATTGATCCCATGGAAAATAGCAAAGAAAATCGGCAGTTGAACCACCATAGGCAAGCAACCACTTAACGGATTTACTTTATTGTCTTTGTATAATTGCATCATACTTTGCTGAAGTTTTTTAGGGTCATTTTTGTGTTTTTTTTGCAAGTCCTTCAATTTAGGTTGAATGGCTTTCATGGCATTCATCGATTGGAATTGCTTGTGAGTCAATGGATAAAATATCAGCTTCACCATTAAAGTAAGGAGTAAAATACCAATGCCATAATTGGGTACAATGTGGGCATAAGCAATGTCTAAAAATTTTAATATAAATCCGTCAACTATAAAATCAATCAATACCATAATTACACCCCCGATGAAAATGGATGACAACGCAACAATTGGTTAAGCCCCTTCCAAGATCCGTGGCAAACGCCCAAGGTTTGAATGCTTTGTTTGGTATATTCCGAGCAGGACGGGTAGAACCGGCAACTGGGCGGGGTTAAGGGCGAAATGTACCGTTGATAGCCGCTGATAAGCCAGCATAGAGTTTGTTTAATCATAAATTGTTTCTCTCTAGTCATTGCGATGAATAAACACACACAACAATCGATTAATAATTGACTAATTTTACCAAGAATTAATCAATTTTGCAATGTATTTTTAGCCAATGGTGAACACGAGAAAAGTCGTGGTCAATGGTGGTTGCCGTTTGGGGTTTGAGTGCGGGTCTAACGACCACAATAATATTGTGTCCGTAGCGGTTCAGCTGGTGGGTGCGGTACCAGTCTTTTAATTGACGGCGAAATCGATTGCGCGTTACGGCTTTTTTACTCGCTTTTTTACTAATTACAACCGAGAATTGACAGTGGCTAGTCAAACAAGGTGCGATGTGAACAGTGGTCGTTGTGAAGTAGAAACGTTTAATCGCTATAGAAAAATGATGACGAAAAGTAGATCCTTCTGTAAAAGGAACCCAACGCATGGCGTATGGCCGTTGGCGTTGCACGAGTGTGGGTTATACGGTTAGCTTTCGTCGTTGTTTGCGTCGACGCGCGTTCAGTACGCGTCGGCCGCCGACGGTTTGCATGCGAACACGGAAGCCGTGGGTCTTTTTTCGTTTTCTTGAATTGGGTTGATACGGTCGTTTCATTGTTTAATTCCTATTTTCCTCTTTTTTATCTAATAGCTTGATTATACTATGGGAGAGGGTATCTCTTCAAGCACTGGTCTCAGCGGCTGCAGCGCAGCCGCTGAGTGGGGGGAGTTATGGGCTTGCTTAATTTGGTACTACTGGTTTGGTACTACTGGAGAAAGTGGTCTGGGAGCGCTTTTATTTTTGAATAAGCCAAGTACGCTATTCAATGCTTTATTGAAACGGGGATCGCTATTAGATCGGGTTATAGGTGGGTTTAGGTTTGTCTGTGGTGGTGATGATTTATGAAATTGATCAGGTTCTGTTTTAGCAGATTGCCTAGTTGGTGCCTGAAAAACTATTTCTTCTTTTATTTCTTCTAATGATGCTGATGATGCTGATGATGGTGATGATGCTGGTGGTGGTAGTGGTGGGCCGCCTATTGGTAGTACTGGTGCTGGTGGTGCTGGTGGTACTGGTGCTGGTGCTGGTGGTACTGGTGCTGGTGGTACTGGTGGTACTGATGATGTTGAGATTGATGTTTCTTCTGCTGGTGCTAGTACTGCTTTATAAGTTTTGCGTACGTCATTTGCGGCGTTTACTGCGTCCTCTGCGGCATTTACTGTTGCTTCTGCCTGTGCTGCTGCTTCTTCTGCCTGTGCTGCTGCTGCTTCTGTTGCCTCTGCTGCTGCATTTTCAAAAATTTTGCATGCGTCCTTTGTGGCGTTTACTGCGGCGTTTACTGCGTCCTCTGCGGCGTTTACTGCGGATTCTGCTTCTTTTTTCTTTACCTTTACTGCATTTACTAATGCTGCATTTACTAATACTTTTGCCTGTTTTTCTGCTGCTGCCTGTTCTGCTTCTGCCTCTGCTGCTGCCTGTTCTGCTTCTGCCT
>DJIL01000026.1:19044-19257 GCA_002433595.1 bacterium UBP8_UBA6595
CTGCTGCCTGTTCTGCTTCTGCCTGTGCTGCTGCTGGTGCTTCTGCTACATCTACTGCTGCTTCTGAGCTTGATGTTTCTACTGCTTCTGAGCTTGGTATACCTGTTGTTTCTTCTTGATCTGCTGCTGGTACATCTTCTGCTGCTGAGCTTGATGTTTCTTCTGCTGCTCTTTCGATTGGTAACGCTGCATCTGGTACACCTGCTGCTGGTA
>DJIL01000044.1 GCA_002433595.1 bacterium UBP8_UBA6595
TTTCAAAAAACGGCCGATCAACCCCAGCAGGCCGTACTCATGATGCCCATTTTAGAAGGCTTGGATGGCGAGAAAAAAATGTCCAAAAGTTTAGGCAATGCCATTGGTATTACCGATACGCCAGCCGATATGTTTGGGAAAATCATGAGCATTGCCGACCCCCTTATGTTTCGATATTATGCCTTACTAACCGATTGGTCTTCCAAGCGTATTGACGATTTGCGCCAAGCGATTGAATCTGAAGCAACCCATCCCATGGATGCCAAAAAACAACTGGCTCATTTAATTGTCACTGAGCGCTACGATACCGCTGCGGCTGATACGGCACATGCGCAGTTTGAGCGTCAGTTTTCAAAAAGTGAATACCCCGATTCAATGCCTGATTATAGCCACGCTACGCCCCAGATTCACTGGCCTAGCCTATTGGTTGATGCCGCAATGGCTCCGTCTAAAAAAGAAGCGCGTCGCCTACTGGAGCAAGGCGCCATTAAATTAAATCGTGTGCCACAAACCGAGCTTGATATTAACTGGGATCAAACAACCAGCGTGGTTCAGGTAGGCAAGCGTAAATTTTTTCGTTTAATCGCTGAGTAGCATCAGCGTCACTTCCCCGTGTTTAAATAAGCGCATGGGTGGCCCCCAGGTACTGGTCCCTCGCGATACATATAAACGAGCACTGCCGAACCGGCGCCAGCCCGCCGTAATTCGATAGCGCAACCATACTAGAGCCCCCCAAGGGGGTAATTGACCCGCATGCGTATGCCCCGATAGTTGAATCAGCGTGGGGTATTGCAGCACATGCTGTGTAAAGGCTTCTGGGCGATGATCCAAGAGTATGACTGTGTGAGCGTCATCTGGAATCAGTGTCTGAATTGGTGCTCGCTCAACCCCCCATTGTTGTCCCGATTGATCCGGCAAACCCACAAAATGAACCGGCCCCACAGTGACCCCTCGATTGTCCAACACTTCAAACCCAATGGTTTTCATAGCTGAACAAAAGTCTAAGTACCCCGTATAAAAGTCATGATTTCCTGATACTGCTAATTTTACTGGCGCCTGTATCGCCGCTAATGCCGCGCAATGGTCCTGAATGAGCTGAGCTGAAATATCGGAAAAATCACCGGTAAATACAACGATGTCAGGTTTTTCTTGATTAATTGTGTCCACCAGTGTTTGAATCCATGCCACCGATTTTAGCCCATTTAAATGAATATCTGTGATTTGAATGATTCGTACGGGAGGCGTTCCGGGTGGCACGCATTCCCTTAAGGTATGGGTGACGATTGATGGCGAGTATTGATTCAGAAAAAGGCTCAGGCTAATTAGCCCAACACTGCTAATTGCCACCCCCCATTGAAGCATGGCTACCGGAGCGCCCAGGGCCTGAGCAATGCTACTGATACTGGCAATTACAACCAAAATAGACAAACTACCCATTCCAATAGCTGTGATAAACTTGCAGCCAATTTCCCATGGTATCCTGAAAAAATTACGGGATAACACCAAGTAGCCAACGGTACTTAGCATTAAGCCAAGCACCCAACCAATCGTTATGGGCAGCGACCACGTATAGAGCCATGAAAAACTGAGCGAGACGCCCAGACTAGCTAATGCAATAATAAAAAGAGCAAACGCAATCAAGTGTTAGGTGAATTGGTTGCCGATATCATGAATTGTCGCCTTATTCAATGGCTTATGGGAATTGACAATCACCTGACGACCCAAAACTGTTAACCCAATATAGGCCAACTGCATTCGCAATGCCATCAATGCGTGAAGCCCACCCCCACCACTGACACTGCCCATCGCGGCCATTTTGCCATTAAACACCGTTCGCCAATCGGCAGACTCACTGCGACTAATCCACGCAATCGCGTTGGTCAGCGCCGGGGCAATCCCCCCATTGTATTCGGGCGTTATAAACACAAACTGCTTCGCTTGCATACACTGCATGCATAACTGGTGTATGGCCTTGGGAGCCGCTTGGGCTTCTGTGATTGGCGTGTAGAGTGGCAAATCCAGGCTAACTAAATCCACCACTGTTGGGTTTAAGTTTTTTTCCTGAAATACGTGATAAAACTCATGGGATAATTCTAAATTTTTATTATTGCTTCCCGCTAAAATTAATGTGTGGGTCATACAGCCTCCTAATACGATGGATTACTATTCGTTAGTGTAAGCCGTTGCCGCATTCGATGCAACACCGCAACGGCGGCCCGGCATTGAATTTGATCCCGTTGTCCCGAAAGCTGTAACCGTTCGGTATGCGTCCCGGATTTCGTAGCGATTGCACTATAAACGGTTCCCACCGGCTTTTCTTCGGTTCCCCCATCGGGGCCGGCAATGCCGGTTGTTGCCAAGCCTATTGTAGCGCCCGTTTGATTCCGAATGGCTTCAGCCATGGCCGCTGCAACGGCGGAACTCACCGCACCATGCGCATCTATTAGGGCCTTGTCTACACCTAAAATGCTGACTTTAGACGCATTGCTATAGGCGACAACACCCGCCAAAACCACCGATGAACTTCCCGGAACCGCTGTTAGTATTTGGCTCACACGCCCCCCTGTGCATGATTCTGCAATCGCTACAGTTGCGTGCTGATCCCGCAGGTGTTGGACAACGGTTTCGCCAAACGTCTCAGCGGCTGTTGTGTACGCACAGTCTGCGAGCGCCGTTTGAATATGCGTATGCACGGCTTCAGCCTCTGGGGTTGTGGTACAACAGTGAACATGCACTTCTGGAAACGGTACTTGATAGCGAATGGTGACGCCTTCTGGCAACGGATACAGTGACGCCAGTCGATCCGCAATATCCGATTCCCCAACACCCACGCATTTAACAGTTGTAATGACTCGATGGTGCTGATGCTGGCGCCGATGGGCATGAAGCCACGGCAACACCCACGTCTCCATCATCGGCTGCATCTCCCGTGGAACACCCGGCAATAAAAACCATTCGGTTATCCCGACGGTATGCTGAATACCCACAGCCGTTCCATTGGGATTGGGAATGGGCGTAGCCCCTTGGGGAATATCGGCTTGCTTTAAATTGCTAACCGGCATAGTTCGGTTGCGTTTGGCATAAAACGCTCGTAAATCCGCTTCCGTCGCCCCATCCCGCACTAAAGGAAGCGCTGCCATCTGTGCGAAGCCTTGTACGGTTCGATCATCGTCTGTTGGCCCAAGACCACCCGTGCAAATAACCACATCCGCCCCCGTTCCAATGGCCCGCATTGCCAAGACTAATGCTTTTTGATTATCCCCAATCGATACGGCTTGATCCACGGTATAACCGGCGTCCCACACAGCCTGAGTGATGGTTTGTTGATTGGTGTTAGCAATACGCCCATCCAGCAATTCATCACCAATGCATAATAATCGGATAGTCATTCATTCACATTCAATAGGCTGGCTACTATGCGTTGGTGGTTCAATTCGTCCACCTGGCCAACTGCCAACCGGCCCAATTGAATGGGGCCAATAACATCCCGGTGCAGCCCGTCAACACGATACCCCATACACTCAAATAACCGACGAACAATTCGGTTGCGCCCTTGTTCAATTACAACACGATACTGTTGCTTCCCCAACGACTCTAAGCGTGTCAGGCGCACTGGCCCGTCATCTAAAAACAGGCCCCCTAGTAACCGATTGCAATCCGAAGATTTTATTATGCGATTAAGCTGAACCACATACTGTTTCTCAATCCGATACCGTGGATGCAGAATTTGATTTGCAAGCTGGCCATCATTGGTCAGCAACAGCAACCCCGATGTATCGCGGTCCAAACGCCCCACCGGAAATACTGGCTCTGGAATATGGCGACAAACGTCTGCCAAGCACGGTCGCCCACTGGGATCCGTCATTGTTGAAATAATACCAACGGGTTTGTGGTATCGGTATATCGCGATGCCAATGACATCCGTCACGCGCACCCCATGGGCAGTGATTCGGTCCACGGACGGGTCAATACTACCGCTCAATGATTCGCACACTTTTCCATTAAGCTGAATCGCCCCTTGAGTCAACATGGTGTACAGCTGTCGCCGTGTATAATTCGTATGGGATACTAAATATTGATCCAGTCTCATTGTGGCCGCCTAGGGGTTTCCTGTTGAAACACCACGCGATTGTTGCGTAGTAGTTTTAGCACTTTCTGCTCGATATCCAAATGTAAGTGATCGGTTATAATACGCATATCGTGTGACAGTAATTGAACCTGGTTGTATGCGAATATCTGACCCGATTCAAGAATGTACTCCAAGTGATTGGCCCGTAAGCTATAGGCATCAACCGCCCCCTGAACGGTGTGCATAATTATGCGAGAGGGTTGATTCAAAAACAACTGCGCCGATAAAGCATTCATGGATACAACCGTTTGATCCATCGCTACATTGCGCACTCGAACACCCGATAATTCAATATTAGCCGTTCCGCTAGGAAACAGTTTTGGAACATTTTCAAGCGTTGAGTACTGAATACCAATGCCAATACCTAGGCTGATGACGCCGACAATCCCAACTAACCATTTACTGATCACGATTGGCATCCACTTCACCATAAATATGGCGTTGAGCCAGCTTTTCTTCTGCCAGCAATGATGCCGCTCGTGCACGGTGAGAAAATGCACGAAAATCCTTATCTTTGGCTGCATAGGCCTCCGCAATTAGAAAATGGATAGCCGCAAGATCATAATGAATGGCCAGCGCTTTTTGGCACCAGTCCAGCACCGCATCATAGTCATTGGCCTCACCACGGATTAAGCCAAGATACCCCATGGCCCATACCTGATCTGGATCTAATTTCAAAACCGCTTGAAACACGGTTTCTGCTTCGGATTTTTGGCCATCAAAATACAGCCCGAATGCTAACTTAAAGGCATGCTGCCATACCGTAGGCTCTAACTCCCATTTTAATTTATAGTGAGACACAATTTTAGCTGAGAAATCGGGGTCTAATTCCTTTACTTTTTTAAGAACATCCACGCCTTTAAGGACACGGCCCGTGTACGCATAATTCATGGCCAATTCAAAATTAGCTGTTGGACTATTGGGCGTATTTTGAACCTGCCGATACACGACATGGTATTCGTTAACGGCCCAATCGGGCGGATAATACACGCCAAAGAGGGTGCATGAAATGAATACCCATGCAAGCGCCAGGCGTGCGTACATTATTTAGCAGAATTACTTAGCTTGGATAGCAACGTATTCGCACGCGCAATAAATGTTTGCAACGACTCGCCCGATACTTGTTGCTTAGACAATCGCGCTAAGTCAATGACATGCAAACATACAGACTTCACAAACTCTGAATCAGTATTCGCTTGACTAAGGTTCAAAATATTTTGAATAACTGGGCTTTGATTATTAATTACTAATGTCATAACATCCAGCCCTGGAACCGAACCCGCACCTTTCATAAAATGCTGCATATTTTTTAAGCGTTTAATTTGTTCGGATTCAATAAACATCGCCGAAACAGCGTCTGACTTTAATGCTTTTACTTCCACGCTAATGGTTTCAGTATCGACGATTGATTTAAATAGCTCAAGGAGTTGATCATCACTGGTTTGATTGCCTTCATCCACGACGTTCGCCGCTTTATCCGCATCCACAAGACTGTCATTAATTTCAGAATCAACGGATACATATTGAATATCTGAATCTTTGGATTCTAAAAACTGGACAAAATGACTATCGATTAATGCATGAAAAAACAGCACTTCTAGGCCTTGATCTTTGCACATTGTCACATACGTTGCTTGACGATCTTTATCGGCACAGTACAACACTTTTTTTTCTAACTTGTCGGCATTTCTCTCAATATAAGCCGCTACCGTGGTGGTATCCCCTGTCGAAGACTCAAAGAGTACATTGGCTTTCATTTTTTCATAAAAATCAGCATTTTGCATCATTCCATACTTAATAAATGGGCTAATATCAGGCCAAATTTTAGCGTATTGATCCGCCTCTTGTTTACGCAACTGGCTAAGCTTATCCGCAACTTTTTTGACAATATGCTTCGATATTTTTTGAACATAAGGATCGTTTTGCAAGTAACTACGGGATACATTTAATGGAATATCTGGGCAGTCAATTGCGCCTTGCAATAGGGTTAAAAACTCGGGAATAACCTCTCCTGCTTGATCTGACACAAAAATTTGCTTGCAATATAACTTAACTTGTCCTTTAGTCGCATCCAATTCATGCATCACTTTGGGGAAATACAAAATCCCTGTCAAATTAAACGGATAATCAACGTTTAAGTGAATCCAAAATAACGGTTCTTCTTGAAATGGAAAGAGTGTTTTATAAAAGTCTTGATACTGCTCAGGCTGTACATCACTAGGCGCCTGAACCCACAGTGGCTGTTGATGATTAGCAACCGTATCATTAACCGAAATTGGTAATGGCAAAAAGTTGGTATACTTTTCAACTAATGTCTTTAAGCGTGCTTCCTCTAAGAACGATTCACTGTCTGAATTGATATGCAAAATAATATCGGTACCAATTGTCTCGCGATTGCCTGATTTCAAAGTGTAGTTGGTCGTTCCATCGCAGATCCAAGCTGCGGCTTCTGCATTATCTTTGTATGACTTTGATTGAACTTCAACGGTATCTGAAACCATAAATGCTGAATAGAATCCCAATCCAAAATGACCAATAATACTATTCTTATCCGTATCATCATCAAATTTAGATAAAAACTCTTCAGCACTTGAAAATGCAATTTGTGCTAAATACCGCTCCAACTCATCCGCATCCATACCCAAACCTGTGTCTGATATTGTAATAGTTTTATCTGATTTATTAATTGTAATGGATATGGCATGGTCTGAGAATCCACCCGCAATTTGATTGCGCTTTGTAATCGCATCATACGCATTTGAAACCAATTCTCTCAAAAACACTTCATGATCTGAATATAACCATTTTTTAATAACCGGAAAAATATTCTCCGTATGAATGCCAATTGTACCCGTCTTTTCCATTTGAGGATCCTCCTATAGGTTTAGTCTATTAACGATAGTAACCGTACGCGCTTAACACCGGTCAAGGCCGTTATTTCATTCACAAGACTAGCCGACAAATCGCCATCTAAGTCAATTAATGTGTATGCAATATTTCCACGACTTTTGTTAACCATCTCTGATATATTAAGCCCATGATTTGCCAAAATCGAGGTCACTTGGCCAATAATATTGGGTATGTTATCGTTGGTAATTGCCAATCGATTTTTACCCGATGGCTCCAGTGCACACGTGGGGTAATTCACTGAATTAGTAATATTTCCCAATTTTAAAAAGTCTTCCATTTGATTGGCAATCATAATGGCACAGTTTTCTTCAGCTTCACGTGTGGATGCGCCCAAGTGTGGAATAGATACCACCGATGGGTTCTCAACTAAAGTTTCGGATGGAAAGTCTGTTAGGTATTGTTTAATCCTGTTGTTGTTCAACGCATCTGCCATATCTGATTCATCGACAATATCGGGTCGTGCAAAATTCAACACAACAGTTCCTGGCTTCATATCGGCCATAATGGATGCATTAAAAAACGCTTTTGTATCTGGGGTTGATGGAACATGCAAGCTAATATAGTCAACTTTCTTTAATAAGGCTTTAATACTTTCGACACGCCGAACCTGTGGCGACAAACTCCATGCCCAGTTAATTGAAATGAACGGATCCAAGCCGTAGACTTTGAGTCCAAAATCAACAGCGGTATTGGCAACCATACTGCCAATTGCACCCAGCCCAATAACGCCTAATGATTTCCCTTGAAGTTCTTCCCCCCCAAACCGAGATTTGTTTTTTTCAACTTGCTCCCCTAATGCAGAATCAACCGGGAGTGATTTCACAAAATTCAGCCCGCCTAAAACATCTCTGGAGGATAGCAGCATGCCCATAAACACCAGCTCTTTAACAGCATTGGCATTGGCTCCCGGTGCATTAAATACAACAACCGCGTCGTCTGTACAGTGATCCACAGGAATATTGTTAACGCCTGCACCGGCACGCCCAATAGCCAACAACTCGGGGTTAATTGTCATGCCGTGCAATTTGTGGCTACGCAATACAATGGCTTCGGGGTCAGGCGAATCCGTACTCACATTACAAAATTGAGTTAATTTACTTATTCCTGATTCAGCAATTTTGTTATAAACCCGAACCTTAAACTTTGACATTGAACTACCGTTTTCGGAATTGAGGTGCTTTACGTGCACCACGCTTACCGTATTTACTTCGTTCTTTTACTCGTGCATCGCGCACTAAAAATGAATACTGCTTTAATTCTGGTTTTAAACTGGCATCTGTTTCAAGAATGGCACGTGCAACACCCAATTTTAACGCATCTGCTTGCCCAGCCATACCCCCTCCTTTGACTGTAGCTTTAACATCGTACTTGTCTAAAACCCCCATTTTATCCAATGGGCTTGCTGCGATTTGGCGCAACATTTCCGATGGCAAGTAATCACAAACGTCTCGCCCATTTACTTGAAAGCGACCCGACCCCTTGAAAATCCATACACGGGCAACCGCTTCTTTTCGCCGACCGGTACCATACCAGTTATCACTGGGTACTTTTAATGTTGTTTCTTTTTTCTTTGTTGGCATAGTTACTCCTTACACACTCACCGGCTCAGGCTGCTGAGCATCATGAGGATGTTCACTACCGGCATAGACTTTCAATTGGTTCAAAAACTTAATGCGTGTTTTTGGCAGCATTCCTTTTACAGCACGCTCAATAATACGCTCTGGGAATCGGCGTTTGACATCGGCGTATGCCTCTGTTTTCAATCCACCGGGATACCCCGAATGCCGATAATATTTTTTATTGGCCTCTTTTTTACCGGTGACGGCAATTTGCTCAGCGTTAATTACAACAACAAAGTCGCCCATATCGACTCCGGGAGTGTAGGACGCCTTATGTTTACCTGTTAGCAAAACAGCAACTTCTGTTGCTAAGCGACCCAACACTTTGTTTTTAGCATCAACAACCCACCATTTTTTGCTAATGTCACTGGGCTTTGGATAAAAAGACGGTTGGTTTTTACGTTTCATAATGTCTCCTCACGACGACTATACTATTAACTATTTTCTCTATCGCTAGTACCGAACTTGGTACAGCGTCAAGCCTTTTGAAGGCACTGGCCTATAATTATACACGATAGACCTATCGTTTGTGAATAACCCATCAAAATCCACCTGTTTTTTTCGTTGATACACCAGTTCAAATATGGCCCCCAATAGGTTTCGAACCATCCCATACAAAAACCCATTCGCAGTAATCTCAACGCACCAATAAGTATCTATTTCTAAACACCGCGCATCAAAAATATGACGCTGTGTACTTGAGCTGGAAGATCCCGAGCGGCAAAATCGATAGAAATCATGACTCCCTACAATTGTGGGTAAAGCTTCACGAATTGCCATAATATCAGCTGGCTGACTGGGCAATTGCGCCACATATCGCGATGCCCATAGGCTCGGGGGCTTATCCGAAAAATAATACCGGTACGTTCGGGATTGAGCGGAATACCGCGCATGAAACGATGCATCCACTGAAACCACTGATCGAATCAGAATGTCTTCAAATTTCCAATTTAATAACTTATGCTGAATAACGGCCACTGGCACAGGCGTATTAACCTGAACGCTAATCACCTGCTGATGGGCGTGTACACCGGCATCAGTTCGACCGGCAGCCACCAAGTGTACCGATCCAAACCATTGATACAAAACATGATCTAGAACCGATTGAACCGTTCGAACACCGGGTTGCTTTTGATAGCCATGAAAATGGGTGCCATCATACGCAATATCTAATCGAAGATATTGCGTAATAGATACCAATCTAGGATGAAAACTGAATCAAGCTCATGTCAGCATTATCACCTTTTCGCTTGGCTAATGGAACGATGCTTGTAAATCCCCCGTTTCGAGATTCGCACGCAATTGCAATTGCTTTGACCTCTTTCGACAACACTTTTCGGTGCGGAAAAAGTGCCAATGCCTGGCGATAACTCGCTAAATCTCCGCGTTTGATTAAGGCAACAATTCGGTCAACATATCGAGACACTTCTCGTGCACGAGTAGTCGTTGTTTTTATTTTCTGATTGGCAAATAATGCATACGCCAAGCTTCGCAACAGCGCAATGCGCTGATCTGTTGGCTTATTAAGTTTTTTATTGGATCGTCTATGTCGCATGATTAACCCGGGATTTTAACATCAAACTCTTTGAGTTTTTCATTAATTTCAACAATGCTTTTTTCACCCAAGTTTTTAATTCGAGATAGGTCGCTATTCCCCATGTCTAAAAGCTGGCGAACAGTGCTAACCCCGCCACGCTTTAAGCAATTAAGGGCACGAACGTTCAAACCCAAGTCATCGATATTCATTGTTTCTAAGGCTGATGCCGCATCGTTCGCAATTTCATCTGCATTAACGAGGGATTCATTAACGGGTGGCTTTTCATCCATTTTAGCAAACAAGCTAATTTGATCGCATAAAATTTTGGCGCCTTCTTTAACCACAAACTCTGGCGACATACCCCCGTTGGTCCATACATCTAACACTAACTTCTCGTAGCCCAAGTCTTTACCAACACGAATATTAAGAACTTCATGATTAACCCGAACAACTGGTGAGAATGACGCATCAAGATAAATCACATCTGGACTAACAGCTTCATCCTTCACGGCCAATGCGGAGGGCAAGTAGCCGACACCGGAATTAACTTCGCAGGTCATTGCAATCGAAACGGTCTCTGCCGCTTCAAATAAAAATTGATCTGGATTTAACAATCTAATATTAGATGGCACTTTAAAGCTATCCGCACAGACTTTCCCTTTGCCTTTAAATGCAAGCTCAACCACATATTTGTGATCATCGTATACAGTATCGCCATTCAAAGCAAACACAAGGCTTTTCAAATTGCACAAGATATCCAAAACATCTTCCCGAATATGCTCAATTGTTGAAAACTCATGCAAAACGCCATCGATTTTCACGGATGTAATACGCATACCCGGTATTGACGAAAGCAACACTCGACGCATTGCATTTCCAATACTTGTCCCCATACCTTTAATAAGTGGCGAAAATGAAAACTTCGAATAGTTCTCGTCTATAACCTCTTGCTGAACCCATGCCTCAATATCACGCATAAAAACCTCCTTACTTAACTTAACTTAAACCCGTCGATACTTTCGAGGACGACAGCCATTGTGTGGGACACTTGTATTGTCCTCAATTGACAACACTTCTAAACCTGCGGACTGCAATGCCCGAATAGCCGACTCCCGCCCTGGACCCGGTCCCTTCACTACAACAGCGACTGAGTGGACGCCGTAATTTTCCATAGCGCGCACTGCCGCACGTTCTGCTGCTTGTTGCGCAGCAAATGGCGTCCCTTTTTTTGCGCCTTTGAAGCCCGCCATTCCTGTTGAGAATGAGGCCAGCACGTCACCATTAACCGGGTTGGTAATCGCAACAATCGTGTTGTTAAATGTTGAATAAATACAAGCCCGTGCTGTTGGTATGCTACGCTTTGTTCCTTTCTTTTTTACACTCATAATTTTATCCTATACCCTACTTTGTTACTTTCTTCTTACCCGCTACAGCAACCGCTTTCCCGCGTCGTGTCCGAGCGTTTGTATGCGTACGCTGCCCACGGGCTGGCAACTTGCGTCGATGCCGAGTGCCTCGGTATGACCCAATTTCACGCAACCGTTTTAATGACTGCGCAACAAATCGGCGCAAGTCACCTTCTAGGGTATAGTTTTCAAGTAGCTTTCGAAGCTTGACAACATCCACCTCGCTAATATCACGTACACGTGTATTTCCGTCAATTTTCAATAGTTGAATAATCTCTTTTGATGTTTTCAAGCCGATGCCTTGAATGTACATTAATGCGATTACTAGTCGCTTGTTTTGTGGAAGGTCCACACCTGCTAATCGAATCATAATTTAACCCTGCCTTTGTTTATGTTTTGGAATGTCGCAAATGACATACAATATTCCACGCCTACGAACAATCTTACATTTTTTACATTTTTTTCGAACCGAAGCACATGTTTTCATGCGTATCTCCTCACCTTGAACTTACCTATTAAATCAATACTGTTATTGTTATATATATCTATCTTAAAATTAAAGACTGGTCTACTATTATGACTAAAATACCGGACTGCGTCAAGCCATGAATGTCTATTTCGTACAGTTTTGATCATAGTGTTAAAATTTGTGGCCCATTAGCCGTAACCAGAACCGTGTTTTCATAGTGTGCTGACCACGCGCGATCTTTTGTTCGAATGGTCCATTTATCCGTATCCGTTACTGTATCGGGACACCCCAAGTTTAGCATCGGTTCAATAGCAATTGTCATTCCCTCAACTAGGCGCCTATTGGATCGCATTGTACGCTGGTGTGGAATAAGCGGATCTTCATGCAAGCATTCCCCAACACCATGACTGCACAAATGCTTAGCGGTTGTTAACTGATGCTCGCGAGCAAACTTAAAAATGGCACACCCAATGCCATCAACTTTTCGACCAACTCGAATTGCACTCATAGCTTCAAAAAACGCGGCTTCTGTATGCTGAACTAGATCGGCCACGTTTGGATCTACATCCCCAATACACCACGTGCGTGCTGCATCCACATGGTACCCATCATAACAAATGCCAATATCAATGCTGCAAATATCACCGGGGTACATAATTTTATCTGAGTATGGAATCCCATGTACAATTTCATCGTTTTTAGATACGCAAATTGTATTTGGGAAGCCTTGGTATCCTAAAAATGAGGGCGTGCCGCCATGGTCTACTATAAACGCATGGGCGATTGCATCCAATTCAGCCGCTGTAACCCCCGCAATACAAACCGCCTGTAACGTGCTATGCAGCTCTGCGAGTAATGCGCCGCCGGCTTGCATGGCCATAATGGCTTGTGACGACTTAACAACGATTGCCACAGCCAAATGTATCCAACACTGCACGAGTAATTACCTTTAATGATTGACTGGTATCAATTACCGCACAGCGATCTTCATAATATGAGCGTAAAAT
This sequence comes from bacterium UBP8_UBA6595, assembly GCA_002433595.1. Lineage (GTDB taxonomy): Bacteria > Margulisbacteria > Marinamargulisbacteria > UBA6595 > UBA6595 > UBA6595. The sequence continues at coordinate 13,078 of DJIL01000044.1, forward strand.
TGCTGTTTGATCGCAATATGCTTGATATCGTTTGCGAACCACATTCGCTTGATCATCATCTCTGACAATTAGTGAATGACCGCATTCATCACATACATTCGTTTGCTTAGGTGGAACATGCACAACATGGTAAGTATGGGAACAGTATGAGCAAATTCGCCGCCCACTAATGCGTTCCAGAACCAATTCCAATGATGCGTCAAAATACAATACTTGCTCGATGGATCGACCGAGTGTGCTTAATAATTGATCAAACTGTTTCGCTTGACCCACTGTTCGGGGGAATCCATCAAAAATAACAGCGCCTGGCTCTTGGCTCAAGCCCGATACTAGCGGCTCAATAATTGCAATAAGCAGTTCATCTGGAACCAAGCCCCCAGACTCCACAACCGTTTGTATTTTTTTTCCCAATACCGTTTCTCGTTTAATCTCTTCGCGAAGCAAGTCCCCTGTTGACACAACCACACAGTCCATCGATTGACGCAAACTTTGGGCCTGTGTTCCCTTTCCAGACCCTGGGGGGCCTAAAAAAACATAGATCTTCTTCAATTTAAAAACCCCTTGTATTGGTGGTTCATAATATAGGTATCCACATGCTTAACTAAATCTAAGGCAACGCCTACAATAATTAGCAAAGCAGTCCCCCCCAACCCCGCAAAACTATTCACGCGGGTAATATGAATACCTACAACTGGCATAATGGCAATCAACGAGAGAAATACGGCACCAAAAAATGTCAGGCGAGTAATAATGCCTTCTAAATAATCCACCGTGGGCTTGCCTGGACGAACACCAATAACAAATCCCCCATGCTTTTTTAAACTATCCGATAACTCAACCGGATTAAATGTAATTGCTGTATAAAAATAGGTGAAAAAGAAAATCAAAATACAAAATAATGCATTATATACAAACCCATCATACCTATACCAAGTAGACACCATTGATTGAAACGTATCATTTGGAATATAACCCATAATCATAATAGGAAATTGCAACACAGCTGAAGCAAAAATAATGGGCAATACACCGCCTTGTATTAATTTTAATGGGATATAAGTGCTTTGGGCGCCCACCATGCGTCGCCCTACCACACGTTTGGCATATTGAACAGGAATATTGCGCTGCGCTTCTTGAACAAACACAATACCGGCCACCACTGCTATGAGTATTAAAATTAAAGCAAAAATACCAACAAGCGTACCCCCACCTTGCACAAACACAATTGTATTTTTAATATAAACCGGCATTTGAGCCACAATGCCAATAAATATGATTAAAGAAGCGCCATTTCCAATGCCACGTTCTGTAATTAGTTCTCCAAACCACATAACTAAAGTTGCCCCAGCTACCAACCCAATTAACGCATAGATAAAAAAACTAAGGACTGATACGTGCGCCAACAAGAACCCTTTAAATGTAACCGAAACGACAATTGCTTGAACAATAGCCAAGACAACCGCCATGTACCGGGTATATTGAGATACTTTTTTCCGTCCAGCATCCCCCTCTTGGGCCAACTCTTTTAGACTTGGCGAAACAACTGTGAGTAACTGCATAATAATAGATGCATTAATAAACGGTATAATTCCCAAAGCAAACAATGAGAAACGACTTAAGCCACCACCCGAAAACAAATTGACAAAACCCAGGAGGCCCCCTTGATCAAACAACACGCGAACCTGATCCAAATCAACACCTGGAATGGGAATGTAGCCTCCCAACCTATATAAAAACAGAATCAAAACAACAAATAAGAATCGTTTTCGAAGGTCCGGTAGCGTGAGGGCCAGTAACAGTTTATTCATGAATCCCTACAGCACGTGTGCAGTAGATCCAGATTCGGATAGTTTCTCAAGTGCAGACTTTGAAAATGCATGCGCATGAATTGTTATCGTTTTTGACAAGGACCCATCACCCAATACTTTAACGCGCTCATCATTTGAAATACCAAAATGAGTCATTAGAAATGCCTGGTCAACACAGTCATTGGCCTTACATTTCTTGTCTAGATCAGACATATTTAGAATTCGATGCTCTACACGAAATCGATTGCGAAATCCTGCTTTTTTAGGTAGTCGGCGGTATAAAGGATTTTGCCCACCTTCAAATCCTCGCTTTCGGCTATATCCGGATCGCGACTTTTGCCCCTTGTGACCGCGGCCACACTCCCCCCCATATCCCGATGCGTTGCCACGACCAACACGTTTACGGTTTTTCGTGGAACCCGGTTCCGGAGCGACTGATGTATGGGTTTGACAATTATTATTGCTCATGGCTTTCTACCTCTAATTCAACACGTTTTGCTTGTTTTTTTCTCTGAACATCTGCAACAAAAAATGAAACACCCCTGAATGCACACTCTTCATCATAATCTCTCAAGCACTCAAGAGCCATAAGCGTTGCTTTTGCTGCATTCATAGGATTGTTTGAACCATGGCATTTTGCCACAACATCGTTAACACCCATTGCCTGCAATACAATACGAACAGACCCCCCCGCAATGATACCCGTCCCTGGCTTTGCGGGCCGAATCACAACAGTAGCTCCACCAAATCTTGCCTGAACTTCGTGATTGACTGTTCGATCAACCCCTTTAATTTCAACCATGGTTTTTTTGGCCTGAGCCAGAGCTGTTTGAATTCCCAGCGGAACCTCTTTTGATTTCCCTAGACCCAAACCAACACTACCTTTTTTATCGCCCACAATAACGAATACTCGAAATGACATTCGACGACCGCCTTTAACAACTTTGTTTACTCGGCTAATTTGGACGACTTCCTCAAAAAACTCTTTGGCTGCATCTGAACGATTGTCTCGATTTCCTGCATTTTTCATACTATTTATCTCCTAAAAATCCAGACCAGCCGATCGAGCTGCATCGGCTAACGCCTTAATGCGCCCGGCATACACCTGATTTCCGCGATCAAACACAACACGCTTAATCCCCCCTTTTAGCGCACGCTCAGCCAGCGCTGTACCGACTGCCTGAGCCGTTGCTATATCCTGCCCACCACCCTTCAGTGATGACGCCTGTACAAGCGTATTGCCAACAGAATCATCAATGATCTGCGCAACAATATGACGATTACTTCGAAAGACTGACAATCTCAGCCGCTCTCGATTAGATTTTATTTTTGCTCGTTTTTGCCGATAATATTTTCTAGACATAATTTCAACCTACCTTATTTATTTTACACTTTTACCTTGCTTCAATCGAGGCGGTCGTCGATCCGAATACCGAACCCCTTTGCCTTTGTATGCATCGGGCTTTCTAAGTTTAAAAATATTAGCGGCAACCTGACCTACTTGCTGATTGTTGACTCCACATATCGAAAACCGAGTGGGCGACTCAACTTCAATTGAAATCCCATCAGGAGATGCAAAATCAATCGGATGGGAATACCCCAAATACAACCGAATACCGCCCGTTGTTTTTTCAACTTTGTACCCAACACCCACCAATTCCATATTAATCTTGAATCCATCGACTACACCCGCAATCATATTCTTAACTAACGACCAGTACAAACCTAATTTTGGATTTTTAAACAAGTCTGGGCTTGTGAAGCCAACTGTTTTGGCTGATCCATCAACCGCCACAACAACACTCGAGTCAACCGGTTGGGACAACTCGCCCATAGGCCCCTTGACCAAAACATTTTTATTGGCTATTTCAAGAGTCACCGTATCGGGATAACTTAATAATCGCTTTGCTAATCTTGACATTTCATTACCCTCCTAGTGAACCGAACCAATGAGCTCGCCGCCCACTTTTGCTAAACGGGCCGCCTTACCACTCAACACACCCTTGCTCGTGGATACAAACACCAAGCCAAACCCACTATTGACCTTAGGAATCTGACTAAACGGAACATACACACGTTTACTGGATTTACTAATACGTTTTAATGTCCGAATAGCCGGGCTTTTATCCTGACGATATTTTAAACCAACAGAAATCGAACGCTTAAATGCGTTATCTTCTGTCACTGAGTAAGACTCAAGAAAGCCTTCTTGAGTCAAAATTTTACATAACGACTCTTTCAACTTTGAATGCGGGATAATAACGCTTTCATGCTGAACCATCAATGCGTTTCGAATCCGTGTAAACATATCTGCAATTGGATCACATACCATAACTAACCTCTCTTACCACGATGACTTTTTAATGCCAGGCAATACACCCGACGATGCCAACGAACGAAAACACAACCGACAAATACCGAAAAACCGCATGTAACCTCGGGGACGCCCACAAACTGAGCATCGATTTCGATGCTGAACTGTCCCCTCCTTCTGCTTATTATTTATTCTCTTTGATACCTTAGCCATTCCATACTCTCCAAACTATATTATTCTCCAGCAAGCTTACGCTTGACTCCAACTCGAAACGGCATCCCGTAACATTTCAGCAAATCCAATGCTTCATCATTTGTTTTTGCTGATGTCACAATTGTAATATCTAAACCACGCTCACGATCCGCTTCTCGATTTGCCTCTGGGAAAACCGAAGTATCCGTTAAGCCCAAGTTATAGTTTCCCGAACCATCAAATGCACGTAGCGATACGCCTCGAAAATCGCGAATTTTTGGCAAAGCTAAATGTATTAACTTTATCAAAAAAACCTTCGCTTTCTTGCCCCTTAGCGTTACCTTAACTCCATTAATTTGACCTTCACGTAATTTGAAGTTTGAAATTGATTTTTTAGCTATTGTTAACACTGGCTTTTGGGCAGATATCTCAGCTAGTTGATCTATTGATATATCAATACATTTTGTATTTACAATAGCTTCCCCCAACCCACGATGCAATACAATTTTCACAATGTCTGGCACCTGCATAACATTGTCATAGTTGTACTTCTCTGACAACTCTTTAAACGCACGGGCTGAATAGTCTTCAATGACATGTACTGGTTTATTTTTTTCTTTTGATGCTGCTTTACTATTTGCCAATTTCCTCTCCCGAACGAACACTTACACGAACCTTAGACCCATCGGACAGTGACTGAATACGAACACGCGTTCCCTTACCGTCTTTGGGATCAACAACCATAACCTTTGACCAGCTAATTGGTGTTTCAATATCAAAAATACCGCCTTCTTGATTTTCCTGGCTACGCTTTACACATTTCTTGCGAACCGCAACACCCTTAACTGTTATTTTTTCCTTGGCGATATTAACAGACAGAATTTCACCTTTAACCCCTTTGTCTTTACCTGAAACAACAATAACCTGATCACCTTTCTTGAATTTATTCATGCTTTAAACCTCTTATAAAACCTCTGGCGCTAGGGACGAGATTTTAGAGTATTGCTCATCTCGAACTTCTCGCGCAATTGGACCAAACACACGCGTAGCCAATGGCTCTTTATCCTTACCGCTTAGCAACACAACCGCATTGTCATCAAATTTAATATTGCTTCCGTCTCGACGACGCTTTTTTGATACCGTCCGCACAACAACTGCTTTATGTATTTCACTTTTCTTTACTTGACCCGACGAACTTGCTTTTTTTACAACAACGACAATAACGTCACCAACATATGCATACCGACGGCGTGTTCCACCTAGGACCTTAATACAGAGTACTTCTTTGGCGCCTGAATTATCTGCCACCTGCAATCGAGTCTCTTGCTGTATCATGACATAGCCCCGTCTACTTTTCTGGACACAAACCGCCATCGCTTCCGCTTACTTATTGGACGACAATCTGTAATAACAACATTATCACCAACCGCTATTGTTTCATCCACGCAATGCACAAGGTATTTTTTGGAATAACGAACCACTTTTTGATATAAGGGATGTGGACGCCGAGTCTCCACAACAACCGATACTGTTTTTTCACCCGAAACCCTGATCACTTTTCCTACTTTTGTTTTATTTAGTCCCATTATTATATCCTATCGTTTATACGGGACTGCGTCAACAATTGTGCAATAGCGACCCGCTTTTTTTTCAATACTGAAGAGTCTTTCAAATCACCTCGGTAAAATTGAGTAAACAACTCACCCAACTCTTGCTTTAAAGCAATCATTTTCTCGTTATCATTAGGCGACATAAACGGACTCCTTATGCTTAAACTTTAATTTTTTAATCGGCAACTTGAATCCAGCCAACTGGAACGCCCGGCGAGCCACTTCTTCTGAAACACCTGCGAGTTCAAACAATATCTTGCCACGCTTTACTGGAGCGGCCCAGTATTTCAAATCACCCTTTCCTTTACCCATTCGAGTTTCGGCCGGCAATTCACTAATGGGCTTGTCTGGAAAAATGCGAATCCAAACCTTTCCGCCTCGCTTTATGTATCGTGTAATTACACGCCGGGCAGCTTCAATTTGACGATCTGAAACAAATGCGCCCTCAAGCGCCTGTAAACCATAGTCCCCAAAGGAAACAGATGTTCCATTTCCAGCTAAACCCCGCAAACGACCCCGTTGCTTTTTCCTGTATTTTGTTTTTTTAGGCAATAACATTAATAATCTCCTTACTCTTGCTCACTTATTTTTACTGGCAATGTATCGGATTTTATATTAGAGGCTTCTCCGGTAAAGACCCACACTTTAATACCAATAATGCCATACGTTGTATGCGCTTCACATGTCGCATACTTAATTTTTGCTCGGAATGTGTGCAATGGAACTCGCCCCTCTCTATACCATTCTCGACGCGCAATCTCAGCACCTGCTAATCGACCGGAACATTCCACACGAATACCTTGAGCACCCGATTTCATTGCACGCTGAACAACCGCTTTCATGGCCCGCCGAAAGTGGAATCGCTTCTCTAATTGAGCAGCCAGTGTTTCTGAAATCAATTGAGCACTCGTCTCAATACTCTTTTCTTCTTTAATGCTTATGTTAACATCGCATTGCAATTTATCACGAAGGGCTTGCCGTAAAATAGCAATGTCCCCGCCTCCTTTACCAATAATCAAACCCGGTCGAGATGCATAAACTTCAATACTGACATGCCCAGACTTTCGAAATATTCGAACATTTGATATTCCAGCCCCTTTCAGCTTTTTCTTAATATGCGTTCGAACCTCGAGATCCTGGAGTAAGTAGCTTGCATAATGCTCTTTAGAAAACCATACGCTACTTGACTCCTCAACAATGCCCAACCGCAATGCAGTTGGATTCGATTTCTGTCCCATTACACTTCACCTCCTGGCGCACTAACATGCACATCAATGTGCGATGAACGTTTTAAAATTTGACACATCCGACCCTTTGCTCGTGGGCGATGCCGTTTCATTACTGGTGCTTCATTAATCATAATCAGCGCTACCTGAGCGGCAGCCTCATCTACTGTGATTCCTGTTTGCTTAACATTGGCGTAAGCTGAACGAACAACCTTTGCAAGCAACAACGCGCCCTTATGAGGCAAGTTATCCAAGACACCCAATGCCACGTGAACTGACTTGCCACGCACCAGGTTTGCAATACGCCGAACTTTAGATGGAGAAATTCGAACATACCGAGCGATTGCTCGTTTTTGTGTAGTAGTTTCAACTGTCATTATTTCTGCCCCGCATGAGCCCTGAAGGTTCTTGTAAATGCAAACTCGCCCAGTTTACACCCAACCTTGTCTTCAGAAATGTGTACCGGGATGTGTTTTTTTCCATTGTGCACACCAATCGTTAGGCCAACCATTTCAGGAATAACCATTGACCCTCGAGACCACGTAATAATAATATTAGAACTCCCAGATTCTTTTGCTGCTAAAACTTTTTTTAACAATGACGCCTCAACAAAGGGTCCCTTTTTTAATGACCTAGCCATACCTCATTACTCCTACTACTTTCTCACTCTAACAATTAGCGCGTCGGATCGCTTATTTTTCTTTCGGGTTTTCTTAAATACGGACTTGCCCCATTTAGTTCTTGGCCCCGCCGCTCCAACCGGCGCTTTTCCTTCTCCACCACCATGCGGATGATCACACGCGTTCATAGCGGCTCCACGAACAACCGGACGCTTACCACGCCACCGATTTGCACCAGCTTTTCCGATTTTCTTGTTCCGATTATCGGCATTACCAACTTGACCAATAACTGCGTAGCAATTAATATGCACTTTTCGAACTTCACCGGATGGCAACTTAATCATCGCATAATCTCCATACTTGGACAGCAGAGACGCTGAAGCCCCGGCTGAGCGAACCAGCTTAGCCCCCCCTCGAATATTAATTTCAATATTATGGATATCAGATCCCGGTGGAATCATATGCAATGGCAACGCATTTCCTGGACGAATCTCAGCTTTTTCTCCGGAAACAACACTATCCCCAACCTTGGATTTGCTCGGAGCTATAATATACCCTTTGGCTCCGTTTTCGTAAACAATTAGCGCCAGAGCAGCTGTTCGGTTTGGATCGTACTCAAACCGAACAATGCGACCCGGAACTGTTGGCCATTTTGAAAACGTTACTTCACGGTACTGCCGTCGAGATCCGCCACCTCGATGACGAACTGTAATTTTACCTGAATTGTTTCGACCTGCTTTTTTCTTCAGCGGCTTCAACAAAGAGGCTTCTGCTGGCCCCCGATACCCTTCATGAACAAGGACTTCGCGTTGACGAAGACCATTAGATGTTGCTTTATATTTTTTTGTTGCCATCGTTTATACCTTATTACACCAATGCCTTTAATTTTTCAAAACTTTCTGAGTCCCGAACGGTCACAATTACTTTTTGACGCTCTTTGGTAAACCCAACAATTCGACCACGCCGACGCTTCTTAGATTCCTTAACTAGCGTGTGAATGGAATCAACGGAAACGCCATGGGTTTCTGAAAAATACTGCTTCCACTGAATCTTATTGAGTCTAGACCCTAGGTTTAGAAAAACAATTTTATTTTGAGACACTAAATCATTTGTCTTTTCTGATAAATATGGTTTTAATCGAACATCAAACACAATATAACTCCTGAAATTTTACTAGCTGGTCACGAAATACAACAATAGAATCAGCGCGCAATATAGACTCCAGAGGAATATCTGTAATCAAGCACACATCAACATTAGGATAGTTAAAAAATGATAACGGACGATCCACATCGTCTACGAGACATAAGAATCGAACGTTGCCGGCACCAAATAAGCCCCGCCACTCTTTCGCTTTCATTGCCTCCGGAGACGGCGCGTCTAAAACAACTAATTTACTTGCATTCATCGCCAATGCGGACACAACGCCAAGCTTAGCCACTTTCTTAGGTAAATCTGTACTCATGTCCCGGGTCACACGCCCAAAGGCCTTGCCACCACCCACCATTAGCGGCGATCTGGACCCCCCTTTTCGGGCTCGGCCAGTTCCTTTTTGGCGATACATTTTTTTACCCCCCCCACGAACATCTTTCCGACTCTTAAATGTCCCAGTTCCACTTCGCTCTCGCTTACGCTGATGCTGGTACATTAAATAAACTAAATGCTCGTTGGCATGGTGATCACTTAATGGAAACGCCACGGACTCTTGACCAACGGCATCCCCTGAAAAATTCAAGATATTTATCGAAACACTCATAATCCGACCCCCACAACTACGAGACCGCCTTCAGCCCCTGGAACACCGCCAGCAAGAAATAGTAGCCCTTCGGATTCATCTACACGAACAACCCGAAGCCCCTGGACTGTAACCATGGTATTTCCGTATTGACCGGCCATTTTTTTACCCTTCAATACGCGACCTGGCGTTGTGCCGCCCCCAATTGACCCTGTAATTCGATGACTCTTTGACCCATGTGTTTCAGGACCTCTACGAAAGTTCCACCGACGAATTGTACCCGAAAACCCACGCCCTTTCGATTTGCTCCGAACGAATACGCGCTCGTCCGATACAAATTGACTTAAAGATAGCGACTCTCCCACAGACAGGGGGGTATCTGTTGATTGATCAAACAGTACTTCTGTCAACCACTTGTGTACGTCTAGAGACCGCTTTTTGAATTGGCCCATGTGTGGTTTTGTGCACCGCGACAAACGTGGCGTACCGTATCCCAGTACGATTCGTTTGGGATCTGTCTCGTTTTCCTCTGAAGTATCCATAACCACTGAAGGGACTAGCTTAAGGGCTGTGACGGACACAACGTTTCCGGTATCTTCCATAATTAGCTGGGTCATCCCTACTTTCTTAAATATTCCTAATTTCTTTACTACTTTTTTCATTATTATCTCAAACTAAACTCTCTTATACAAAAAACTTTAAAATTAATAAGCCAATGGAACTGAAAATGCACCTTAAAATATTTGGCTCTTACCGCTAAAAATCAAGTCTGTTAATACTAACGTACATTTTTTTGGATTGCAAGCCCCCAAAATTTTTGGCGAACGAATTTCTATATGGTATAACTAGTAAGTAATCAATAATGACAAAATTAAAAACAAACTTAAAAAACAATTCAGAAACCATCGCTAAAATCATCGCGAAAGACTTAGCTTACAACTGGCACCCCTTCACCCAGATGAAGCACCATGAGGCCAATCCCCCAATCCCCATTAAACGTGCCGAAGGGTGTTATTTGATTGATATGAATGACACGCCATATTTAGATACTATTTCAAGTTGGTGGTGTACCATTCATGGCCATAGTCACCCCGCTATTGTTTCAGCTATTCAATCCCAAGCTGCCACCCTCTGCCATACATTATATGCAGGAACTACTCATCAACCTGTTGCTGATTTATCTGAACGCTTAGTTTCCATCACGCCGGATGGCCTAGACCGTGTGTTTTACACTGACAATGGATCCACGGCTATCGAAATGGCACTAAAATGCTCTGTTGCTTATTTTAAGCGCAAAGGATTTAGTCAAAAAAACCGGTTTGTCTCCTTGGAGCATGGGTATCATGGGGATACTTTAGGCTGCATGAGTGTTAGCCACGTCTCTGAGTTTAACCAAGAGTTTAGCGCTTTAGCAACACCCGCCATTAAAATACCGGTTCCGATTGAATCTAACAAACCCGATCAGCTGAATATGAAAGGGTTTATCACCTACTGTACCAACGTATTTTCCGGCTTTTTAAAGTCTAACAACAATGAGATTGCCGCACTCGTTGTTGAGCCATTGCTACAGGCTGCCGGTGGATTCCGAATGTATCCGCCCCAATTTTTAGATATGTTGGGTAGTTTATGCGCCAGCTACAACGTTCACTTGATTGTGGATGAAGTCGCCACTGGATTTGGCCGAACCGGTCGCTACTTTGCCGTAGACCATGTCCCCGATTTAAGGCCCGATTTTTTGTGTTTATCTAAAGGACTTACATCGGGCACTATGCCTTTAGCCGCTACGCTGACGACTCAAAAAATTTACGATGCCTTTTACAATGATTCCAAACAGGAAATGTTTGCGCATGGGCACACCTATTGTGCAAACCCATTGGGATGCGCTGTGGCCTTAGCGACGCTTTCTACTTTTGAAACAGAAAACACGCTAAATCATGTGCAGCAACTAACGGATATGCTGTCGACCAAGCATGCCCAGTTTAGTGCCATTCCTGGCGTGCTAAACATCCGGCAATTGGGAAGTATTTTAGCCATGACTATTCCAAATCTGCCCGTCATTCACACTGAGTTGTGCGAACGTGGCCGATCCGCCGGATTCTGGCTGCGCCCACTGGGGACCACTTTGTATTTTATGCCTCCGCTTAGCATTCCGATTGAAACCTATGCCCATTTAGTGGATACTGTTGCTGAAATTTTGACGGAAATTCTACCTGCATGATACATTTTTAAAAGATCAATGATTATATTTTTATTAATTATTCAAGTTATGTCTGGCCTGCTATTGATTGCAGGCGTCTTGTTGCATCAACCCAGCGGTGAAGGCCTTGGTGGAATGACCGGTCAGTCTCGCGTATTTAATCATAAAAGCGGTCTGGAAAAAGGCCTCAACCAATTTACGGCTAGTGTGGCTAGCATTTTTATGGTGACCTCAATTTTACTGGCTCTTCTTCAGTAGCATTATGCGAATTTTCAACATCACCTGCGCTGTTTTGATTGGCGCCATTTACTGCTCCTGCACATGGGGGTCTGTAACCATTAACCACGTACTTATTGTGGGTAACACCTATGTCCCATCGGCCGATATCTATTCCGTGATTCGCACACAACCCAACCAACCGTTGGATTTAAACACGATGCGTCGGGATGTATCTAATATTCAACAGTTGTATCAAGACCGTGGACTATCGTATGCACGTATTTACGATATTCAATACCCCACTGAGGCCACCGGCCCCCTATCCTTTTACATTTCAGAAGGCATTATTGATGCCGTTACTATTACCGGGAATACCCGAACTAAACCGCATGTTATTTTACGCGAGATGTCCCTAAAACCGGGTATGGTTTTGCAAGATACACAGCTTAAAAATGATTTAAAACGCATTTATAATTTAAACTTGTTTTCAGAACTCAACCCTATTATTGAACCGGCCGATTCACTGGGTAATTATACTGTGAATTTGAGCTTAACTGAAGCACCTCCGAGTTCATTTAACTTAGGGGGGGGCTATTCTGAGCAGTCTGGTTTTTTCTTGTTTTCCGACCTAAAAACTGAAAATTTTATGGGCAATGGCCAACAAGTATCCATGAAAGGCCAGTTTGGTAGTGAAATTGCCAATTATGAACTGCGTTTTCGAGAACCCTGGATGTGGGATCCCCGACGATCATTTAGTTATGGCGTCTGGCATCGTACTGGACGGCTGGATGTATTCTCAACAAACACCACTCGCTCATTTGATAGCAACCAAATAAGCACCGGTATGGATATGGGCTTTGGTATTCCCCTAAATTATGAAACCATGCTAAACCATACCCTTAAGTATGAAGTGGTTCAACGCAAAAACGATCCGGCCAATGACTATATCATTCAAAGTTATGCGGTGCAGCTATCGCATGACACTCGCGATGTTTGGTTTGCCCCACGATCCGGTCACTATGCATCAATTCGTAGTGAAAAAGCCTTTGAAACACGCAAAAAAACATTGAGCTTTGAAAAATATGATTTCTCACTTAAACAATTTTTTCCCATGTTTAAAAAACAAGCGATTGGGCTTCGATTCGAATTGGGTTATTTAGAAGGTAAAGACAAAGAGAAAAGTAGCTCATTATTTGGTTATATTGTTGGAAGTCAAAGTACTGTTCGTGGCTATTCCAATTATTTCTCATTTGGTTCCCGACGATTATTAACGAGCCTTGAGTATCGGTGGATGCTGAACTATTTTGTTCAACTTAGCCTATTTATAGATGCTGGCGCTGCTGATACTGTGGTTGACGCCAATGGGCGCGAACTTAGAAAACAGTCCATTTACACGATTGATGACTGGCGCTATGGAAAAGGCCTTGGCCTTCATATTCGCTCCCCCATTGGCCCCTTAAAGTTTGACTTTGCTAATAATGATGAAAATATTTGGTTAATTCAATTTAACTTTGGACAATCATTTTGATAGTTCGCTTACTTAGGTATACTCAAAACTGCTATACTGTACATTAGTTATGGGACAACTGGATCACATTTACTCTGTTCGTGATTTACGAACATTATCACAATCTGATTTACAGATACTTGTTGAAGAATTACAGGTATTTTTAGTCAAGCTGGGTGAGCAGTGTGGGGGGCATTTAGCCTCCAATCTGGGGGTTATTGAACTAACGCTAGCTTTACATTTGGTGTTTGATACACCCCACGATAAATTTGTCTGGGACGTATCCCATCAATGCTATATTCATAAACTACTAACCGGGCGTCGAGATGCCTTATTTAGCATTCGGCAATACAACGGGTTGTCTGGATTTGCTAAAATGGCTGAAAGCCCCCACGACAGCTTCGGGGCGGGGCATGCTGGAACCGCACTGTCGGCTGCATTGGGCATGGCGCATGCAAGAGATTTGGCTAACCAATCGCATGCCGTTATTAGCGTCATGGGTGATGGCACGTTGTCCAATGGCATGGTGTTTGAGGCTCTGAATAATATTGGGAATTTAAATACCAATTTCATCTGTATACTCAACGATAACGATATGTCCATTTCAAAACCAACGGGTAGCTTAGCCACCTACATGACCCAACTGCGCACATCCAAAGCCTACGATTTAATTTGGAAAAAAACGGACCAATTATTATCAAAAATGCCCGCTATTAGCCAGCCCCTTACTCAACGTATTGAAAAAGCACTGAGTCATTTTCGAGATTTGGTTCTTAATGTAAAAGTCGATGTATTATTTGAAGAATTTGGATTCAAGTACTTAGGGCCATTGGACGGCCATGATCTCCCCACATTGGTGACTACCTTGCACTACGCTAAAACATACCCAGGTCCAATTATGATTCACGTTGTTACTAAAAAAGGCCACGGCTATGCCCAAGCCGAAGCCGACCCCTTGCGCTACCATGGCGTATCCCCAAAAAAGAAACCCAGCCCGTTGCCTCAAAAAACATACAGTCAGTTGCTTGGGGATTCCTTGATTGCTATTGCCGAAAAAACACCCGATCTTATTGTGGTGACCCCGGCTATGTCCGTTGGTAGTGGCTTGGTCAACTACAGCGAACGATTTCCCAAGCAGTTTATCGATGTGGGAATTGCCGAAGAACACGCCGTAACCTATTGTGCCGGCATTGCTAGCGCCGGCGGAATACCCGTACTCGCTATTTATTCCACGTTTTTACAACGGGGCTATGATCAATTAATTCATGACGTTTGCTTGCAAGATCTGCCGGTTATTTTTGCCATTGATCGCGCTGGATTGGTCGGTGAAGATGGCCCCACCCATCATGGGGTATTTGATTATGCCTTTATGCTATCCATTCCTAACCTAGTCGTTTTAGCACCTAAAGACGGTGTCGAATTAACCGCTATGCTTTGGTGGGCAACCACCCAGCGTAAAACTGCCGTTGCCATTCGATACCCCAAAGGAGTCGCCCCCAGCTTGCCAATTTCACCACGGCCATTTACCCACCCATCGGCTGAAGTACTCTTGGCTACGAAAACGCCGACTATTCTTATTCTTGCCATTGGTAGCCTGGTGCCTATTGCCTATTCAATTGGGACGACGCTCACCACTCGTGGACACCAAACTGCCGTAATTAATTTGCGATCGGCCAAACCCTTAGATACCGAGTGCTTAACCCCTTACATTGACGCTGCAAAGCATGTCTTTGTACTTGAAGAAGGAACCGAGATTGGTGGAGTTGGCAACTACATTCGCCATCACTACTACACCCACAATTCGGCTATTCACACAGTAGGGATTCCGGATCGATTTGTCGATCATGGAAAAAACTCTGAATTGTATGCTTCAGTTGGCCTGTCTGAATCGGCCATTGAAGCGCGTATTCTATCGGTTCTAAAATGAAGAAACCAACGCTTAGCGTTAATATTAACAAAATTGCGCTACTCAGAAACTCTCGTGGCGATAACCGCCCCAACTTGCTCTACACCAGTACGTTTATTTTGTCTATCCCCGGCGTTTCTGGGATTACCGTGCACCCACGCCCCGATGAGCGCCATGTTCAGTACCAAGATGTACGCGAACTTAGTCACTTAATTCGGGATCATTATCCCCATCATGAATTCAATGTTGAAGGCTATCCATCGGAGGCGTTTCTAGAACTGGTTGCGGAAACCCGGCCGCATCAAGTGACCCTTGTCCCCGACCCCCCGGGCGCCTTGACCTCATCATTTGGCTGGGATTTAATGAAAGACTATGACCGTTTATTGGCCACTATTCCACGCATCCAAACACACTCGCGCTGTTCGCTATTTCTAGACCCAACCGCCACTACAACCCCCTTGTCAGATTTGAAACCTGACCGTATTGAGCTGTATACCTACGACTATGCCCATGGCTACCCTACCGATCGAGAGGCGGCCATTGCCCCGTATGCCACTGCCGCCCATTGTATTGATGCGCTGGGCATTGGGTTAAATGCCGGGCATGATTTAAATCAAACCAATTTGCCATTTTTTCTGCAAAGAATTCCCACACTATTGGAAGTCTCGATTGGGCATGCCTTAATTTGCGATGCCTTAAATGCTGGATTGGAACAAACCATTCGTGCGTATGTTCCGGGGGCTTAGTTGGCTCAAATACACCCTTCGATTTTTTCTGCGCATTATCCGTGATATTGATGGCGTCTTTAGCTGGCTAACTGATACTGTGTGCCGGAAGTGTTTTAAACCGCAGTATACAATCACGGGCCAATGCAAAAAACGAGGGGTCTGTTGCCATAACATTGGTATTTGGATGCGGCCGGAATTGGCGCAATCCCGCTGGTTTCTCAAATGGATCACCGGGTGGTATACCTTTGTGTATAATTTCACCAGCAACGGCATGGACGACTCGGGCACCATGATGCTGTTTCGGTGCAATTATTTAAAAAATAACCACTGTAGCATTCATTGGCGACGGCCCTTTATGTGCCGCCAATACCCCATTCATTACTACTTTAAAAAACCCGTGATGCTCCCCGGCTGTGGGTATCGCATTGTTAAGTCGGAATCGGAGAAACCGAAGCCCTAACGGTTTGAGACAGGCGACTCTTGATTGGCCACTGATTCATGCAAGGGGTAAACACCCCCTCGCTTTACACAAAGTTTTATACCCTGAAAATTAAAATTAGTGTCTTGTCAATTTTTAATAAAAAATTTTCAAACCAAACTCAATGGTGCGTATTTCAGCATGACCGTGCGTTGCGTGGCCCCGAACTGGATCACTGCCATAGCCTCAACACCGTCCCCAGATATTGACACTACCCGACCACGCCCCCAACTGCTATGCATCACGGCATCATTGACGCACACCGATAGCGCATCCGCGTGATTATATTCCGTCGATGAGTTGGCCGCTGCATCCCCTTCAATCGTATAGATATCCGGGTCAAACCGATCCGCCAAATGCCGCCGGTACTGAGCCAACGACGGCGATAATCGGATATGAAACACGCTGGGATCCATTTCATTTAAAAATCGGGACGGCTCATTATACTGCGAATTGCCAAAGATCACGCGATGCTTCGCCCCCACCAACACCAACTGCTGCCGGGCCCGTGTCATGGCCACATAGCACAGCCGTCGCTCCTCCTCCAAATCAGAATCCCCCTGCAAGGCTCGGTAATGCGGCAATAAGCCTTCTTCCATGCCCACAATAATTACCCCATCAAATTCCAAGCCTTTGGCATGATGCATCGTCATAACGGTTACCGATGCGGCATCGGATGCCCACGAATCAATGTCTGACATTAACGCTACCTGATTTAAAAAATCGCCCAAAGGCTCATTACTATGCTGAGCCATGCCGATAAACTCCTGACAGTTTTGATACCGATCCTGAGCATCCGGACTGGGGTCGGCCAATAAAGCCGCTGCATAACCAGACTGCTCAAACACATGCTGAACAATCGCCCCCACACCCGCCGTTTGACTTTGAGCCACCGCTGCATCAATCATAGTACAAAAATTATGTGCCTGCACCTGCTGCTTACTCGACAACCGCACCATTCCATCCCGAAGAACATGGACAATGGGAATGCCGCTTTGCATGGCTGCATCGCTCAACTTTTGCAGTGTTGTTGCGCCAATGCCCCGCGTTGGCGCCCCAATGGCTCGCTTGAATGCATACCGATCCGATGGATTGTGTACCAAACGCAAATACGCAATTAAATCTTTAATTTCTTTGCGATCATAGAAGCGAACCCCGCCCACTATGGCATAGGGCACTTGGTGACTCATTAATGCTTCTTCAATCACCCGGCTTTGGGTATTGGTTCGCATAAGTATTACCATTTGATCCATCGCCATACCACTGGATGCCCAGCTCTGAAGTGTGCGTATGGCATGCACCGCCTCCTCGCGCTCATCTCCCGCTAAATAATACTGAATGGAATCTCCGGAATCATTCTCTGTCCACAATCGTTTTTCATGCCGCTGCGTATTGTTTTGAATAACGCTATTCGCCGCCGTCAAAATACGCTGGGTTGATCGATAATTTTGCTCTAAATATACTTTTTTTACTGATTTGAAATCCGTTTCAAAGGCCAGCATATGTTGCACATCCGCCCCCCGCCAGGTATAAATCGTTTGATCAAAATCCCCCACCACACACACATTCGATCGGTCCCCCACCAATAACCGAGTGAGCGCATACTGGCACTGGTTTACGTCTTGGTACTCGTCTACAATGACATAGCGAAACCGATCTCGATACAGCGTTAATACCGTCGGATGCTCTCGCAATAATTGCACAGCATACAACAGCATGTCATCAAAATCAATGGCGTTTTGCTGAATAAGTGCCGCTTGATAGGCATCATATAGCGCAACCATATACCGGTCATACAACGCATGGTTCGTGGCTTGACGAAATTGATCTGGAAAATAGCCATCGGTTTTTATACGACTGATTAAGCCTACCCACTGACCCGGCGTAAGGGTGCGATTAACCGAAATGGTTTTCAGGCACTCCTTAATAATGGACTGCTGGTCTTGGCTATCAAAAATAACAAATTGGTTATTCCGACCCAAATGATGAAAAGATTCGCGCAATAGCATGCCACAAAGCCCATGAAACGTGCTCATTGTGGGCAAAGTTGCCGCAAAGCCCAATCGGTTTTTTACCCGCTGCTTTAATTCGTTGGCTGCCTTATTGGTAAATGCAATCGCTAAAATATGATGTGGCAGCTGATCGCCCGTTTCAATGAGTCGGTGAATCTTTTCAACAATAACCGTAGTTTTTCCTGCACCGGCACCCGCCACCACTAATAACGGCTGGCCGGAACTCGCCAACACCGATTCTTGCCGCTCATTTAACATGCTTTTTTCCTCGCAACAACATACAGCGAAGGCGCAATTAGATACGACCCCAATACTCGCTGAATCCCACGATCTAAACCCGCTAATATACGCGCACTCACTCTGCGCTTAAGCCATGCGTTTCTAAAAAAAGAATGACTGACCCGATACTCGATGGAAAAGCCCTGATCGCGCATCACCTGAAACACATGCTCGGGTAGATAATTATAAAATAATTGACCCAATTCCATTGAGTTTGAATGATAGGGATTATGCTGGATTCGACCCAAGCGAAATCGCAATCGATTTAACCAATGCTTTTGATTGGGAATTTCAAGAATCAACACACCGCCGGGTCGTAATACCCGATTTAACTGGGAAAATACGCACGCTAGGCTGGGCGTATGATGCAATACCCGCATCATAATTACTGCATCCATTTCTGGCAAATCGGTGGGCAACGCGTACACACTGGCTTGCCGAAATGTTACCAAATCTGACTGAATTGCACGCTGTGCTTGATCCAACATTGATTGGGAATAATCCACTAAGTAAAACTGTTTAGCAATGGATGAATAAGCCGGAAATAATCGCCCAAACCCGCACCCCACATCCATAAGCGCATCCCCGCTCACATACCTCTGGCACAACTGCTGAACTAATTTGTATTCCAACTGATGCTCGTAATCCCGCCCCGTCCAAAACTCCGATTTGTAATCGTATTGGTCATACTGGCAAACAGCGTCAGGGGCAGCAACCGTCATTAGACTATATCGGCCCCCAAACCCGCATACCGATGATACGTTTGGTACTCAGTTTTTAGCTGAGCGGGGGTCACCGAGGCCAAGCCTTGGGTCCCCAACCCCTGAACGGTGTTGGCGGCCAACAACGTGCCATGAACCATGGCGCGGCGAATCCCATCTAAATTAATCGTGTCCAGTTGATCTAAAATACCGACCAATCCACCCGCAAAGGTATCGCCAGCACCCGTTGGGTCTACCGCCGTCATAATTGGAAATGCGGGTACTACACAAAACTGGTTACCATCATAAAATAAAGCCCCATGCTCCCCTTTCTTAACAATAATATGCCGGGCGCCATACGATAAGGCAATTGGCAAAGCGGCCATAATGCTGCTCGCACCCGTTAATTGCATTAGCTCTTGATCATTAAGCACAAGAATATCCACCAGTGGTATGACAGCCAATACGGCCTCGCGCTTGTGTTCAATCCAGAAATTCATAGTATCCAACACGACGCATGCCGGCGATTGAACCTGCTGAATCGCTTTTTTTTGTAACACTGGATCCACATTGGCACAAAACACCGTTTTTGCTGATTGCCAGTCTGCGGGTACTTGAGGATCAAATGCCAACAAAACATTTAAATCGGTTTGACGCGTCATGGCTTGCGCCATGTCTCCCGTGTAATACCCACTCCAGTGAAACGTATCCCCATCCCCAACAGCAACCCCCGTTGCGTCAATACCTCGAGTCTTAAATGCATCGTACTGATCAAAGTCATGACCAACAACGCTGACAACCCCAACATCGGTAAACAACGATGCTGCCATTGACGCATACGTTGCGGATCCGCCTAGCAATCGCGTTCCCTGATTTGTGGGCGTCTCAATGGTATCAAACGCCACCGTTCCAATAATTAATACACTCATTGCACAACCTCCACAACCTGCTCACACCGCGCACATACCGTATCCGATACTGTCGGGTCATACCGCCAACATCGGTCACATTTTTTATAATCCACTGGGGTTACCTGAACCGCTACATCTGTGCTGTTCGTATCCACACAACACGTAACCTCAGCCACCAACAATACTGTTCGCCACTCTGAAAATGATGCTAAATGAGCTAAGCGACTCGGCAACGTAATGGTCACCTGTGTTTGCAAAAACTGCTTAATCACTTTCGTTTGACGCAACGCTTCTGCCGCTTGGTACACCTGTTCTTTAATCGCAAAAACTGCTGGCCACGTCTGTTTAGCCTCCGCCTGAGCCAATTCTGTACTGTGCGTACCCGGTTCAAAAACAGTCAAACTGTGAACGCTTGGCATCGTTTTTAATGCATAATACTGGTAAGCATCCTCAGCGGTAAATACCAAAATGGGGGCAATCATACGAATGAACAACTCAAACAAATAGACCAATGTGGATTGGGCACATTGGCGCGAATGTGATTGAGGGGCATCGCAATACAAACGATCTTTAACGCTATCTAAATAATGGGCACTCAGATCCCCGGAACAAAATTGACCAATACGCTGAACGGCCCGATGAATCGCTAAAGCATTATACTCTGACACAACGGCATCGTGTACCGTTTGCGCTTGATGTACAATCCAACGATCCATCGGCGTAAGCGTATCGACCGGTACACACACGCCTGAAAACTTATTTAAATTACCCAGTAAAAATCGAAGCGTATTGCGAATTTTTAAAAACGACTGCTTGGCTTGATCCAATAACTGGGGGGATAGTTGCACATCGTCTTTAGCATCGACCGATGCGACCCACCAGCGCAAAATATCGGCGCCATAACTTTGAATGATTTGAGCCGGCTTGGTAGCATTTCCTTTTGATTTGCTCATCTTTTTACCCTGCTCATCCACAATAAACCCGTGCGTCATGACGGTTTTAAATGGCGGCACTTGTCGAACTGCCACGGCCAATAAAAGCGCCGATTGAAACCAGCCCCGGTGCTGATCTGTCCCCTCAATTACAAGATCAGCCGGCTCATCATCTAGCATGAAACTGCTGCCCGATTCAAACCACACATCCAAAATATCCATTACTTTTTCAAAGTGACGGCCGCCGCACGCTGCGCAGCATGTATTTGGCGGAATAATCGCCGCTGTTGGTTGCTCAAACCATACGGTTGACCCATGCTTTCGAACCGCTTTTTGAATGGCTGTATTGACTTCAGCCGTTAGCGCCGGCTCACCACACGATTGGCAGCGAACTACCGGAATGGGTATTCCCCACCGGCGTTGGCGAGAAATGCACCAATCGGGCCGCTGCTCAATCATGGATCTCATTCGGGTCTCCCCCCACTCCGGCACCCAATTTATTGTTGGCAATGCCGCTAATGCCATCTCTCGCAATGTTTTCCCGTTGGGCATCGCTTTGTCCATAGCGATAAACCACTGCGGCGTTGCACGAAAAATAACCGGGTTGTGACACCGCCAACACTGTGGATACGCATGCTGAATGGTTGCATCATCAACCAAGCGATTGATATCCCTAAGATGGTCACGAATTTGGGGCGACGCTTTGAACACAAACTGCCCCATCCAATCGCCCTGAGTCAAGCAACCGGAATCATCGACCGGCACAACCACATCCCAGCCATACTGCTGTCCCACTTGGTAGTCATCAACCCCGTGACCCGGTGCAATATGCACAACCCCTGTGCCATCTGTATCGGTAACAAAGTCCGCAAGCCCAATCGGTGCCGCCTGATCTAAAAAGGGGTGCTGAGCCACAAGCCCCTCAAGATCTCGCCCCGGCATGGTTCTCAAAACTTGACCCGAAAGGGGCCGTGTTTCTGCCAGTGCCTCCCACCGAGTTTTTGCCATAATTGCGACTTCCGACTCCAACTCAACCACCACATAGTCTAGATCGGGGTTTACCGCTAGCCCTACATTGGCTGGAAGGGTCCATGGCGTTGTTGTCCATACCCACAACGATGGTTCTAATTTGGTATCAACTCCGACCCCCTTTATTAAGGGAAACCGCACCGTTACCGATACGGACTGATGCGTGTCGTATTCAATTTCAGCCTCCGCCAATGCCGTTTTACAACACGTGCACCAATGAATGGGTTTTCGCCCATGGTACACCAAACCGGCAGCCGCCAACTGACCAAAGACCGCTACCACATGCGCTTCATACTCTGAATCTGCCGTCAAATACGGAGTTTCCCAGTCGGCATCAATGCCTAGACGTTGAAACCCTGTGCGCTGACGATCAACATAATCATTGGCAAAGGCATGGCACTGCTTACGAAATGTCACGCAGTCCGATGCCTTACCGGATTGTTTTTTGATCACTTGAGTTTCAATTGGCAACCCATGGCAATCCCATCCAGGTTGAAAATTAATCGATCGACCCATCATGCGTTGGGATCGGCATACGATGTCTTTAAGGACTTTATTTAATGCATGACCCGCATGAATATCGCCATTGGGATACGGCGGTCCATCGTGAAGTCGATACCGAATGCCCGCTGAATGTTTCTCCGATTGTTCGGCCCATTGAGCCAACCATCGGGGTTCCATATCAGACAAACCAGCCCGTGGCGGAAACGCCGTATGCGGCAATTGCACGGTATCTTTCAAGTTGCTCATGAAAGCTCTTTATGAACCATGGCTTGAAAATCAGGGGCCGTGTTGTTGTCTAAGTAGGTCATTACATCCGCTTGTGTAATGGTCACTGACTGTACTGAGTTATCGGGTGCTGTAAACATTGTGTCCAGTAAGAGGGCTTCTACAATGGTTCGCAACGCACGAGCCCCCACCTTGCGTTTCTTAGCAATTTTGGCAATGGCCATTAACGCATCGTTTTCGACGTTAAGCGTAATGCCATCCATGCCCAACAGCGCTGCATATTGCTTAATGATCGCATTTTTAGGCTGCGTTAAAATTTGAACAAAAGCGGCTTCATCCAAATGCTGAAGGGGTGCAATCACGGGTAAGCGCCCAATCAACTCTGGAATAATTCCAAACTTTAATAAATCTTCTTGTTGCACATGATCAAATACCGCGTATTCTGGTACAGAATCGCCGACCAAATTCCCTGTTTTAAACCCGATGGACTGTTGATTTAAGCGCGACTGAATAATCGATTCCAAGCCATGAAATGCGCCACCCACAATAAACAATATATTTGCCGTATTCATGGTAAAAAAAGCTTGCCCCGGATGCTTACGCCCACCCCGTGCGGGTATATTTACAACGGTTCCTTCTAACATCTTCAATAAGGCCTGCTGAACCCCTTCACCCGATACATCTCGGGTAATCGAGGCATTTTCGGATTTACGGGTGATCTTATCAATTTCATCAATATAAATAATGCCTTTTTCCGCCAATTCAATCGACTCATCCGCCATTTGATACAACCGAAACAAGACGGTTTCAACATCTTCACCCACATACCCAGATTCGGTTAACGTTGTTGCATCGGCAATTGCAAAAGGCACCCCCAACAACTTGGCTAATGATTGCGCAAATAGCGTCTTCCCTGTTCCCGTAGGCCCAACCAATAAAACATTGCTTTTTTGAATTTCAACATCGGAGCTATGACTAAGGGCTAGCAACCGCTTATAGTGATTATAAACAGCGACTGAAATTATCTTTTTGGCATACGCTTGACCAATAATATAATTGTCAAAAAACGCATGTATTTCCGAGGGCTTCGGTACCGGTATCGATACCGAATCGTTTTCTTGATCCGACGCCATAAGTACCCCCTACTTTTTTGTAATAATTTCGTCGATAATTCCGTATTTTAAGGCTTCATCGGCCGTCATAAAATAATCGCGTTCGGTGTCGGCTTTTATTTTGTCTAATGATTGACCTGTGTGATGCGTTAAAATTTCATTGAGGCGTTGTTTAATTCGCAAAATCTCATTGGCCTGAATCTCAATATCCGTGGCTTGGCCCTGAGCCCCCCCCAACGGCTGATGAATCATAATCCGGGCGTTGGGCAATGCATAGCGCTTACCCGCCTCACCCGCGCACAACAACAAGGCGCCCATCGAGGCAGCCTGGCCAATGCATATCGTGGCTACTGGGGATTTAATGTATTGCATCGTATCGTAAATTGCCATACCCGAAGTTACAACGCCCCCGGGACTATTTACATACATAAAAATCTCTTTTTCACTGTTTTCAGCTTCCAAAAACAACAGTTGGGCAATCACCGTACTCGCCATCGCGTCGGAGACACCATCCGCTAAAAAAATAATGCGTTCTTTTAACAGTCGCGAATAAATATCGTAGGATCGCTCGCCACGGCCTGTTTGTTCAATAACCATTGGGATCAATGTTGACATGGGGGTCTCCTTATTTATTTCCATTTTGTTTCGTCCACCAAAAATGCAAGTGTTTTTCGACTAATCACATCTGCCCGAAACATTCCCTCGTCAATATTATGTTTTCGGCAGGCTGCTAAATCTGGAAACTGTGGCACATTCATGCTTTTAATATATGCATCAATATCGGTATCATCGGCCATGATTGATTCTGAATCCGCAATGGCCTTAATCACCAACCGTTCTTTAACCGATTTCTCAGCGTCCGGCCGAAAATTATCTTTAATCTGATCAACCCCCGTATTCTGAAACTGACAGTACTGATCCAAGGTCAACCCTTGCCGCTCTACCATGGATGAAAACTGACGAAATTGCTGATCTACTTCTTGATTGATCATTGCCGCTGGAACAGCAATGGTCATGGCCTCCACAATGGCGGTTAGTACCGTCGTTCGATCGGTTGCCACCGCTTCATCGGCTCGCTCTTTCTCTAGTTTTTCTCGCATTGCTTTGCAATACATATCCACTGATTTGTATTCCCCCACACTGGCAACCCATTCATCCGTGAGGGACGGCTCAACCCAGTATTGAATCTGCGTGATTTTAATCTGAAACTCAAGCGTCTTGCCTTGCACATCGGGATTGTTGTAATCGTCTGGATAGGCGACTGAAAATGTTTTTTCAGCATCCAGGACTAGACCTTCGACTTCAGAATCAAAGTCTGCACCATATGGCCCCTTGCCCACAATAGTACCTGCTGTTTCACGGGTCCATAGCGCATAATGCTCGCCTTCGCACGTTGCCGCCATGCTAAATCGAACCATGTCGCCAGTCCCAATTTCATGCGTATCGCCAGCGGCTACTTGCTCAAACTTGCCATTCTTTTTTCGCGCTTCTGAAATATAAGTGTCTACATCCGAATCGGTAACCGAAACATCTGCTTTTTCAAGCTTTAACCCTTTGTATTTACCTAATTTAATCACCGGCTGAACCGTGATCTCACAGGAAAACTGTATTGGTTTTTCCAAGTCATAAGGCTCAATATTGACATTGCCAGGATTGTCCACAACTTTCAAGTCCAACTCTTTAATTGCTGACTGATAGGCCGATTCAATGGCTTCAATAACGGCCTCTTTCATAATGGGTTCTTGCCCGTAATTTCGCTCATATACCTTGCGCGGCACTTTCCCTTTTCGAAATCCATCTACTTTTGCTGTCTTGGCCACCCGTGGGTATACAACATCCATAAGATCTATGGCTGCCTGAATGTCTTCCTCAACGGATAAAAACACAGTGTTTTCTTTTCGATCTGATTTTACAATTTTCATTGTTTTTACCTGCCTATTTATTGTTTTTAATACGTGTAATCATATCTAAATTGTCTCGAATATTAAGGATTGTGTCAAGCGAGTGACCGCTCAATTAGCCTATTTGATTGCGAATTGTGTCCACCAATCGAATTAAGTACCGCAAATTATGAATGCTCAGCAAGGTTGCCGCTGACAATTCCCGTGCATGAATTAAATGCCGCAAATACCCGCGCGAAAAGCGCATGCATGTATAACAATCACACCCCGGCTGAATCGGCTCTGGATCCAATTTAAATCGTGCCTGCTTTAGCGATACCCGTTGGTGACCCGCCATAAATACTTGGCCGTGTCGGGCCAGGCGTGTCGGCAATACACAGTCAAACATGTCCGCTCCCGATCGAATAGCCACTTCCAAATTTTCCGGCAACCCAATCCCCATAATATAGCGAGGTTTGTCTGGAGGGAGCTGGGGCGTCACCGTCTCAATAATTCGGTGCATGTCTGCCATAGGCTCGCCAACACTCACGCCCCCAATGGCAAATCCAGAAAAGGCATGTTGCGTAATCGCCGCCACACTCTCTTGGCGTAAATCATCATACATCCCGCCCTGAACCAGGCCAAATAACAGCTGATCTGTATTTAACGTGTGCCAATAGCGTGCCGCGTCGGCTTCCCATCGGTGCGTGATTGCCATATCCGCTGCTGTTTGGGCTTTTGTTGCGCCATACGGAGTACAAATATCCAGCGGCATCATAATATCACTGCCTAGACGAACTTGATGATCCACTACCGTTTGGGGGGTAAACCGATGGCGCGAGCCGTCCAAGTGGGACTTGAACACCACCCCATCCGCGTCAATCGTGCGTTGCGATTGCAACGAAAACACTTGATACCCGCCTGAATCCGTTAAAATTGGGCGGTCCCATTGCATAAATGCATGCAGGCCACCCGCGGCTTGAATAAGCTCAGACCCCGGGCGCAACGCTAAATGATAGGTATTGGATAAAATAATTTGCGAACCCAGCGAAACCAACTGATCTGGCAACACGCCTTTGACGGCCGCTTGCGTGCCGACTGGCATAAATACTGGGGTGTCAATATACCCATGAGGCGTCCACAATCGACCCCGTCGAGCTTTGGATTTTTTATCGGTCTTTAAAACTGAAAACCCATGATTCATAAAATATATGATACTATACTATACACTTTGAAAGAAAAAAAACATTGGGATCCAAATAAAAACCCGATTGCAAGTGGGGATTTATCGCGCAGAAAATTACTGCCACAAGCCGCTTGGCACGCGGACTGGCACCACATCCACTTAATTGGGATTGGGGGCGTTGGCATGAGTGGACTGGCTCACCTATATCACCAACAAGGGTTTCGCGTTACCGGCTCTGATTTAGCCAGAAACTCCTATACAAAAAAACTAGAAGCCCTGGGTATTTCTGTATTCATGGGGCATCACGCTGACCACTCCACGGGGGCTGATTGTGTGATTGTCTCTTCCGCTGTTCAGCCCACCAATCCCGAACTGGTTGCGGCAAAAACGGCGGGCTGCCCCGTGATTAAGCGTGGGGATGCTTTGGCTCATATTATGACGCATTATCCCCATCGCTGGGTGGTTGCCGGCACCCATGGCAAGACCACTACGTCCACCCTCTGGGTGCATGCCTTGACACAAATTGGACAGCCTCCCAGCTATGCCATTGGCGCAACAGTGCTCCATAGTGGGACCAATGCCCACACTCAGAGCACTACACATTTTGTGGCTGAATCCGATGAAAGCGACGGCTCCTTTTTAGCCCTATCTCCAACAGTTGCCATTATTACTAATATTGAACACGAGCATGTTGATTTTTACCCGACTATATCCGAATTAGTGGCTAGTTTTCGAGTCTTTATTGCGACTGTTCTGGACGCCGGTGGCTGGGTTATTGCTAATTACGACGACCCTATTTTAGCCCAAGCATTGCCGACCCAATCGGACCGCATTATCACCTACGGCACCCATCCCAATGCCACTGTATTTGCCACGGATATCGATACAACACCGACGGGTTGCCACTATACATTAAATACACCCAATGGGGTCGTTAAGCAGATTGAATTGCCCATGCTAGGCGACCACAATATATCCAATAGTTTAGGGGTTATGGCTGCCCTTTACCAAGCCGATTTACCGGTACCGCCTACCGTGTTTTCAGGGTTTAAAGGTGCCTCTCGCCGGTTTGAGCCCATTGGCACCCATAATGCAATTCAAATTATTGATGACTATGCCCATCACCCAACAGAAATAAAAACGGTATTGGCTGGTATGAAAGCCTTGAATGCGGCACGAATCGTTTGTGTGTTTCAACCGCATCGGTTGTCACGGGTTGCGGCATTAGTCACCGATTTTTCCAATTGCTTCAATGACGCAGACTGGCTTATTGTAACGCCTATTTATACTGCCAACGAGCCCCCTAAAAATTCCGATGCCATTCGGCAAGAATTGCTTATTAATATTCAACGCCATTCAACAGCCACTGTCCAATACGAGTCCGACCTGAATGCTTTAGCTGATAAAGTTGCCCCCGCCCTACGACCTGGTGACGTGGTTATTACACTAGGAGCCGGTAATATTTCACGTGTTGCACACGCCCTACTCCATGCAATAACCCATGATACCTGTGTTGTTCAAAACGTTTGAAACTAGCTATCCGATTGCTCGTTTAACCAGCATTCAGTCTACCGGGCATGTACCACTTTATATTGAATGCCCCTCCGTTGAGGCCCTTATTCAGGCCTGTCATGACTACCCCGCGCATTATTTGATTGGTGGCGGTTCCAACACAATTCTAGATCCTGATAATAAAACACCCATTGTGCGATTAACCGAGTCTAGCATTGAAAAAATCGCACCAAACCGTCTCTATATTTCAGCTGGAACCCCCATTGCCAAAGCCTTGCGCCAGTGTACCGACTGGGGCCTATCCGGTTTGGAGCTGGCTGCCGGTGTGCCCGCCTGCCTTGGGGGTATGGTCGCAATGAACTTTGGGTGTTGGGGAAACAGTATCGCCAAATGGGTTCACCGTGTGCATTATTTAGACGCCTTAAATCAGCCCGCTTGGCGGTCCATGACAGACTGTGAATTTACCTACCGGTCCAGCTGGTTTAAACAAAACAACCGTCCTATTTTGGGCGCCGAATTTACCCTAACTCAGTCCGATCCAAGCCTTATTCGCACAACTATTGCCGCTGCGGTTGAGCGCCGGCGAACCGCCCAACCCTTGAGAGACAAAACGTATGGCAGTATGTTTTTAAACCCACCCCAAGGATCTGCCGCTCAACTTATTGACACCAATCAGCTCAAAGGCTATCAAATTGGGGGGGCCAAAGTATCGTGCATGCACGCCAACTTTATGGTCAATGTTGGACACGCCTCGTTTCAAGATATTCGCGCACTTCTCAGCTTTATTCAAGGCACCGTGCAGATCAATAATCACATAACACTGGAACCGGAGGTTTGCCAAGCGCTATGACTGCGAACGCCTATGGTCATATTGGCGTCATCTGCGGCGGAACCGCCAACGAAGCCCCAATATCTAGGCAATCGGGGCAAGGTGTGTTAGACGCATTGCATCGTTTGGGCTACTCGGCTAGCCCGATTGACCCCATAAATCCTCGCGCACTATTGGCCTGCGATACGGCATTTATTGCCCTGCATGGACCGGGGGGAGAAGACGGTACGATTCAGGGTTTTTTTGAGACTATTGGCACCCCTTACACCGGATCCCCTACGCGCGCCAGTAGCATTAGCATGAACAAACGAATTACCAATACGGTTTTGCGCTATGCCCAGCTTCCTTGCCCCGATACCCTGTCTATCCATGACTGTGTGGGACCTGTTGTTATTAAGCCCGAATCTGAAGGGTCGAGCCTTGGGGTCCACATTGTGCATGATACCGCTGATATAGCCCCAACCTATGCCGCTGTATTGGCTGAATTTGGATCCGCCATGATTGAATCGTACATACCCGGAACCGAAGTAACGGTTAGTCTCTTGCACCACAATGGGGCCTTTATCCCCTTGCCTATTTTAGAGTTGAGACCCGTTCACCATCCGTTTTATAATTATGAAGCCAAATACACAGCCGGAGCCACTGACTTTATTTTGCCGGCACCGATACCCCCGTCTGTCGCCGATCAGTGCCACACGATTGCCCAAGCCGCTTTCAACTGTTTGGGTTGCCGAGGCTTTGCCCGAGTGGATATGCGCATTACGCCGGACAACGTCCCTTATATACTGGAAATTAATAGTATCCCTGGATTAACCCCCCTGTCTGATTTGCCCGCACAAGCGAAGCATGCCGGTATTCACTATGATCAATTAATTGACATCATGCTCCAGTCGGCAAAATTAGAGGCATGATTCCATGGCAAAAATGGCTCATATACATCAGTATTGCTGGCGGTCTATCCGTCTGGGCGTGGCTCCCCTTAACAACCGTGTCTGTGGGGCCAACCGCTTTTTTGGATGATACCGAACGCTTATATTTTCAACGCCTTGTTGGACAATCCGCCCTGTGGACGCGCATTAGCACCCGCGCATTCGACCGCTGGAAAAACCCCCATCCTAGCGTTCACTTGATTGCCTACACGTTTCCGACATGGCGCACTTGCACAATTACACTCCAGGAAAAATCCCCTGACTTTTTATTTATCCAAGACGATAGAACCACTGCGATGCATCGGGACGGAAGCATTTTAAACCCCCGCTTACCCGCTCCCCATCAACTCAACAACCCTGACATGATGATTATTCGTGGTATGCCTGTTGCACCCCATCAACTCAATGCCTTGGCTATTATTAAACACCGCTTATCGGGGTACCCTAATTTAGGCAGTCTACACATTGAAGCCTCCTTTCAAAATGACTATATTATCTATTTAAATGATGCCTTGCCTATTAAACTAGGGCCCCTCACCCACTTGGATAAAAAGCTGGATGCCCTGGAGTCCTTTTTGAAACACAACAGTGCCACCCATACCATGCACTACATTGATCTTCGCTACACCGATCGTGTTATAGTAAACTATACTCATGGCCGCAGCTAACCAATTAGTCAGCATTGATATTGGCAGTCATAAAATATGTACGGTAATTGCGCGTATTTTAGCCGACCAAAGCATTGCCATTGACGGCATCGGCATTAGCGTATCCAACGGGTTTGAGCGAGGCGCTATTACCAGCAAATCGGCCCTAACAGCCAGCATCAAGCAATCCATTGACCGGGCTAAATCCATTGCGGGACAATTGCCCAGCCTAGCAATTTGCTCGCTACCCCAAGCCCACCTCCACTTTACAAAGCACACCGGGTTTATTCATCGGCCGAACCGCAGTTTGTTCACGGATACCGATATTCAACATTGTTTTCAACGGTCCACTCAACTGCCCAATCTAAATACAGATACCACCATTATTCACGCCATTCCCACCCACTATGCGGTTGACCAAGTCCCCGTCCAAGACCCCCACACTGTGTGTGGCAATTCATTGGAAATCACCTCCCACCTTGTGTTAACCCCAACCCCTACTATTAGTAGCGTACTGGGCATGCTGAAACAATTAAAACTAGATTCAACGGGTATTTTATTGGATTTAGTGGCCACTGGCGACCTCCTTATTGCCCCCAATCACCACCGTACCGGCGCCTGGGTTATTGACATTGGTGCCCGCCAAACACGTGTGGGCTATTTTTATAATCACACCTTGCATGAAGCGACAATTATTCCTATTGGCGGGGATACCATCACCCAAGATATTGCCCATTGCCTCGCCATTGATGTTGAACAAGCCGAGCGGCTCAAGTTACTCTTTGGATGCGTTGGTTGTTGCCCAAATAGACCGATTACGCTTCACCAAACGGGTGGCAACACTACCATTGAATCCAAATTACTTACCGCCATTATTACTGCACGGGTGGATGAGCTTGGCACCATGATTAACGCCGTTCGCTGGCGCGAATCATGGACCGATACTCCCATTTACTTTTGCGGCGGCGGCAGTTTGCTCAATACTCTAGGGGTGCACCTGGGACGCGCCCTTGGGGGCACTGCCCAACCGCTTATGCCCCCACACATTCGCGACTGGGTCAAAAGCTCTGCCTATTTTACAGCGGTTGGACTCATTGTTGCCGGTTTGCGCACCAAGTGCATTCCGCTTGCGCCGCCTTCCGGCCTGCGTCAGCTATGGCAAAAAAGCACCGCTATGTTGCGTCACTAGTAAGATTCGATGGCGATGTCCACGTAAATTGAATGGGCTCATCCACATAGACCACCAATGCAATGCCGCCCCCATCCATGACCTCAGCATCGGGCATGCGCCCTTCACTGACGGGCGACCAGGTCAAATACCCATGCGTTTCGTGCGTGTCCTGTTGGTCCCATGCCCATTTCTGTGGCACTTGGCTACCGTATCGATCGGTTTGAATATAGGCCACTGTATCCAATGGAATTGTCAAAAACCGTGTATTTTGAGTACTCTTTAACCGCACTGAAAACAACCAAGTGCCGGATTCGGAATACCACACAGGCTGAACCAAAATATGAACATAGTTATGCACACGCTCTTGAATGGGATAGGCAAGCCCCCCCAATACAGGAGATGATGGCCGCGACCACCGAACTATACTGCCACTGGCAACCAAACCCACGATAATAAGTATGCCCACTCGCGGTATAAATTTTCGATAGTTAACCCGCATCGGTTATGATGCGAGGCAGTCTAGCAATGCCGTTCGGGTAATTTTCTTTTCTCGTGGCTTATTCAACATCTGTCCATTCGCTGCTTCAGCCGCTTTAATAATATACCAGTCTGATTCTGTGACCACCTGAATGCCTTTAGCCTGAATGACGGATAACAAATGCTGAGTATCGGGAATAACCGCTGGCTCCTGAATAGTATCGGCAATCATCGTTGCGACGGTTTCCTCGGAATCAGGCTTATTGCTCCCCAAGACACCCGTAGGCCCACGTTTAATCCACCCGGTTACATAAACGCCGGGTACGCCACCGCCTATTACGCGTCCATGGTCATTGGGAATAATGCCCCGAGCCTCATCAAATGGCACCTGCGGAACCGGAACCCCCCGATACCCCACACTGCGAAACACCATTGAGCAGGGAATCTCCCCGTGCGTATCGGTCAGAACCGCTCGCCCATCGACCAGTTGCGTTTGCGTCCACCCAAACGCTGTGACGGAATCAGCGCCCACCAATTCACGCGGGTTTTTGAAAAAATGAATATGAATGCGCGTTTTAGTTTCGCGCATCGGTGCGGCAACCAATTGCTCCAAAATGGCCATGTTTTTTTGGGCTTTTCGATTGTTTTTTAATTCAGCCTGACACGCTGCCGATAGGTTTAAATCATCTGGATTAATCACCACCTGACAGTCCGCCAACTCGCCCAATTCTTGCAATTCCATATGGGTAAACGCCGCCTGCACAGGCCCTCGGCGTCCCACTAAGTGAATATCCCGAATACCGCTGCTGGCCAAGGCATCAATCATGGGCTCTGGCATATCAGACTGTGCCAATTCCGCCCGCGTTTTCGCTAACAAACGCGCCACATCAATGGCCACGTTACCTTGCCCGACAATTACCACCGATTCGGCAGAAAAATTCCACTGTAATTCGGAATAATCGGGGTGCCCGTTGTACCAACCGACTAACTGAGTGGCCGCATAATGGCCCGGCAACTCATGCCCTGGAATAACCAACGGCTTATCCGATTCTGCGCCACACGCAACAATAATAGAGTCATAATAATTTTTTAGGGTTTGCATGCTAATGTCTTGCCCAATTGTTACATTGCCATAAAAGCTAACCCGCTCATCGGCCAGTAATGTTTCATAAAAGGATTCCAACCGCTTCATTTTCTGATGATCGGGGGCGACCCCGCCACGCAACAAACCGTATGGGGTTGGGAGCCGGTCAAAAATATCAATCTGAAAGGGAATCCCTCGTTTTTTCATCGCATCAATACAATACAACCCTGCTGGGCCAGCACCTACTACTGCAATTCGCCACGCTTTCATTATACCCTATATTATGCCACACATTTATACGGTTTAGGAAGCCTGTTTTTACAATCCACCCCCTATTTAATGCCCAAAGACACTGATTTATGCTACACTATATAGTCCTAATAATGACAAAAAAAACAACGGTTTACATTCAAGACACATGTATTGCCTGCGACAATTGCGTTCGATTGGCACCCGATACCTTTGCCTTAACGCCTGATCAACTCATGGTTTATGTGAAACAACAACCGCAATCCGACGCTACCCACCGCCGCTGCCACCACGCCCAAGTCGCATGCCCCGTACAGGCCATTAGATCCCAATGAACTCCGCCGACGCTCTGTACCAACTATTGCAAAAAACCGCCTCCGGCACCCGACAATACACCCCCGATGATTGCGTCAAACTATGGCCCACTATTCGCCACATTCAGTCCCTGAAAAAAGCCAATAATGCGGTAATTTTAGCCCATTCCTATGTGCAATCCGACATTGTTAGCACCGTTGCTGACCATGTGGGTGATTCGTTAGAGCTCAGCCGTATGGCTCAAGCCACCGACGCGGACACTATTGTATTTAGCGCTGTTCGGTTTATGGCTGAAACGGCTAAGCTTCTCAACCCCTCTAAAACCGTTCTAATTCCTAGCCCTATTAATGGGTGTTCTTTAGCGGACTCCATCACAGCAAACGACGTGATTCAGCTGCGTCGCGACCACCCCACCAGCACCTTTGTGTGCTACATCAACACCTCGGCGGCGGTTAAGGCTCAATGCGATATTTGCGTCACTTCATCCAATGTGTATGACATTGTAGAAGCGCTCCCTACCGACGATATCTACTTTTTGCCCGATCAACTCATGGGGAAAAACATTCAAACCGTAATGGCTGAACGCGGGGTAAAAAAAACCATTCGCACCAGCCCCGGTACTTGCTATGTACATGAGGAATACACGCCGGACATGATTGACTATGTGCGGGACAAACACCCCGATGTGATGATCTTGGCCCACCCAGAATGTCACCCTGAGATTACCCAAAAATGCGACTTTGTGGGGAGCACCTCACAAATGCTCGCCACGGTATCCGCTACACAAGCCCCGCAGTACTTTTTGCTCACTGAATGCGGGTTGTCCAATCGATTGCGTATCGAGCATCCCGATAAACAATTCATCGGCACCTGCACCCTATGCCGGTACATGAAGTCCAACACGCTGGATCAAATTATTACCGCGCTAACCGACCCCAAACCCTACCAGCAGGTTACCATTGACCCCGCTACCCAGAAACAAGCGACCGCATGCATTCAACGCATGCTTGATTTCT
>DJIL01000039.1:0-13109 GCA_002433595.1 bacterium UBP8_UBA6595
TCCTATTAATTGAATTAATAAGCTCGTCGAATTAATAAGCCGGCAGCCCTAGCGTCTCGGAATCCTAAACCGACACCACCGCCAGGGGCTTCTTTTGAATCAGCGCAAACAAGCTGTCATCCGGCGCTTGCTGGTCAAACTTAGCCAAATCCTCAGCGGTTACCTCCAACTCTGGAAATAGATTTTGCACCATACTCACCGATACCAACTCCCCCTTGCTCACCTTGTCTAAAAATAAATTTCGGCGAAATCGGAACGGCAGCCACTGACTTTTTAACTGATTTAACAGTTTGGGCAATACGTCCGAACAATACCGTGCCAACGCCAAATACTGCGTGACCGCTGACAACTGGTCCGCCGATACCGGCCGGTCAAAACAAACAGGCACTCCCGACTGACGAATGGCATGCTGGGGCCGCACACGGGACTCAGAAATTACAATAATATCCCACGGGGCATACCCAACCACAAGCCGCCGATGTACCTGCGCCACCCCCGCCACCAAATCATCGGTAACCGCCGGTACCCGAAGCACCACCGTCGATGGCTCCGCTACCGATGCTACATACGCCAGAAACGTCTCCGCTGTGGGATTCACCAACGCATGGCGCTTGGCTGGCTTAGGTGGGGGCAAAAAAATACCTGTTTCATGCTCAAATATAGACACCATACTCTTCAGAAATGCCGTTGGGTAATCCCCAAGACTACCGCCACTCAATACTGGTCGTGCCTGAGTTCTTAGCCATTGCTTTGAAATAGGGTACTGCCGCATGGACTGAAACCACTGCAAATAGTGCATCAACAAAATTGAACTGCGTTCCAACACCGTGGCTATTATCGTCACGGGCATCGTCCGGGTTATCTGTTTCTGATTGGCCACGTACCGCTCCATTGCAGGGCCCAATACATCCATCACCGCCACACCCGATGGCAATGAAATTGTTGGAAATGAATTCACTAACTGCCCCTCCAAAACAACCAGAGGGGGCATAAATGGCCATACCAAAATGGGCAATTGACTCACCACCCGTCGCAGTGTTGAATCAGTCCGACACACATCCACAAGCACCGCTCGAGTTTGATGCCCATATTGGCGAAAATGATTCACTAAGTCAGCCGCTTGGCTAACACACACTATGGCCTTGGAATCGCCTATCGCTTTTGCAATTTTCAACCGGGTTGTCCGTCGAACCGATACTAAAACAATGGAGTAAGAATGATTCATACACCGTAACTTTAGCATACCCAATGGCTCAAACAAACACCCCGCCCCCCCATCAAATACAGTGGATTTACTTGCAAAAGAATACACTTATCGCAATAATTACTATTAGTAGGGAGCGCCCGTAGCTCAGCTGGATAGAGCAACGGACTTCTAATCCGTAGGCCAGAGGTTCGAATCCTCTCGGGCGCACCACCCCCACCTAATTTTTCTCGAAATGTATTCGCTATGATTTGCCCCCCTGCCGTTGGGTCACTCACCGCCCCACTGGGGCACATACACCCGCGCTAGCGGTATCGCCCGTACATTGTATCCACAACCACCTGCGC
Organism: bacterium UBP8_UBA6595; assembly: GCA_002433595.1. Classification (GTDB taxonomy): domain Bacteria; phylum Margulisbacteria; class Marinamargulisbacteria; order UBA6595; family UBA6595; genus UBA6595. The sequence continues at coordinate 1,552 of DJIL01000039.1, forward strand.
CGCTTTATCGCTCGCACCCCCCGACCCCAAACTATCCCCCACTTGCTTCAACGCATTGTGGACATCGGTGTGCCGATCCGAGTCTGTTAGTAGCGCAACAACTGCCGGAATAATGTGTACAGCTCGACACCGTTTCTGGAAAAACTCTGGCACAATTTCAGAACCCGCCATAATGTTGGGCAATGCAATGTAGCCAATGTCGCGAAACCGTTTGCCCACCAAGCAATTGGCTACAAAATAGGATGCCACTCCCAAGCGATAGGCGGCCACAAACGGCGTACCCAAACACGCATGCTCCAACGTTACTGTACCCGACGATACCACCGATACCGCTGTATGCTGAATCAACGCCCGCTGGTCCTGACACACACACGTTACCCGACCGGATACCCCATACCGCTGCAATACCAACTGAATTCGGGGCAAATACACCGGAGAAGACACCGCGATCACCCACTGCTCAGTGCTTTGAATTGCCGCCTCAATTGGCGCAATTAAACTCACAAATAGGGGCAACAACTGCGCCAACTCCTGTGGCCGAGAGCCTGGGAATAACGACACAATGCGCCGCGATGGATCCAACCCATAGCGTTCACAAAACAACTCGCGGCCATCATACCGTTTCGTTAAATCCACAAGCGGATGCCCCACAAATACGGATCGCCCCCCCAATTTTGTATAAAAATCATGCTCTTGGGGGAAAATAGACAATATGGTGTCTGTATGCTTAATGACCGCTTTGCCCCCTTTCTTCGTCCCCCACTGCCACTCCTGTGGCGAAATATAATACAACACTGGAATGCCTAGCCGTTTCGCCGCTCGAATCAATACCTGGTGATACCCCTGATAATCAATAACCACCACCGCTGCTGGCTTCATCGTTCGTAAAACCCACTTCATTCGATAATAGGTCAAAATCAACTTGGGGATATACCGAAACGGCTCAATAAACCCAATGGTTGACGCAGTTGTCACATCCGCCAGCACCTGTACACCCGCCGACCGCATTGCGTTATGCCCCATCCCCACACATTCAATGCTCGGGTCCAAGGCACGAATCGACTTCACTAGGGCTGCTCCATACTGATCCCCAGATACCTCGCCCGCACTTATAAATAACTTCATTAAATTATACCGAATTACCCCGCAAAGCCTGAATTGCCGCTCCCCAGTTCGCTGAACCAAATAAATACGACGCACTAATAAGATCCGATGCGCCTGCCGCAATTAAATCCGGTGCATGGGTCGCATTGACCCCGCCATCCACACTAATGACCCCATCATATATCGCCCGCAAAGCGGAAACTTTGGGCACCACCGCTGGCATAAAGGCCTGATTGGAAAACCCTGGATCCACCGCCATTAACAATACGGCATCACAGGCACTTACCACCGGCTCAATGACTGCCAGGGGCGTGTGAATGTTAAGCACTACGGCTGCCCCCATTCCTAAATCCCGAGCACGACGCAAATCTGCCTGCATTTGATCCGTATCGATCACTGTTGTGTACCGCGCTTGGTCGCGAATTGTTGTCACATCTACCGGTTCTTGCTGATACGCCTCAGCATGCAAATACACCAAGTCTGAACCCACCGCAGCATAATCCGCTAAATATAGCCCTGGGTTTTCAATCATTAAGTGAACCATTAAGGGTCGCTCGGTTGCACGTCGAATCGCTTGAATCAGTACCGGTCCAAACGAAATATTGGGAACCAAATGCCCGTCCATAACATCTAAATGAAAACTATCAACCCCCGCAGCGTCCATGCCTTGAACAGCCGCCCCCATGGCCAAAAAATCGCCCGACAAAATACTGGCGGATATACTGACTTTTTTTTCACTGTTTTTTGGTTTTTTAACTTCTGTTTTCACTTGAATTTATAGTATAAAGCATTTATTACAAATGTAGCAAAATACAACTGGGCATTTTGACCCCTGATAACTTTGACATTTCCTTGTAATTTTATGTAAAATTGAAGTCATGACAAATAAATATATAAAAACAAAAGCACTAATAAATGAACGTAAATTATACAAAATATCTCAATTAACGTCATTGCTTGGGATCACGGCTCGAACCGTTCGCTACTACGACCAGCTGGGTTTACTGCCTAATGTCAAGCGAACCCCTGGAAACATGCGCTTATTTGATGAACAGGACATTGCTCTGATCCAAAAAATTCGATATTTTCAAGAAAAAGAATTCCTGCCGCTTGACGTTATTAAAGGGCGCTTGTTTAAAGAAACGGCCACAGACAGTCAAAGCATCACGATCGTAGCGGATAATTTATTGGGAAACAACCACCCCAAAATACACACTGTACCTGGCGCCGATTCTATAGACACCCCAATGCCCAGCCGAATTACCGGCTATACCAATTGCTTCCAATCGTTAATCAGCCAAGGATTCACAACCATTTACTCCTATCATTCGGCACTGTCCCCCAACCTTGAAGCGGCTACAATTGCAGCAAACACGCACCAAGCGTCCGCCAAAATTCACATACTGCCCACTCACAGCGTGGGCGGCGGTCATCATTTGTATGTCACCGCTATTGCCAACGTCTTGCAAGCCAGCGACTCTGAAAATGAAGTTGAAATGTATACTGAGAAAAACAAAGGCTTGGTATTGGATGTCTTTATGAGCGACAACCTTAACCTGTTGTTTCCAAAAACAGAAACTGTTACCAAGTTACAACAAGATTTAGATGCCCAACGCTCCGCATTCAATGCCATTGTAACCTTTAAAAACGACACCTTTCAGCTCATTGATTATTACCAAAACAACACTGACGCCATTGATTCCATAGGCTTGATTATTGAAGAAGAAGCCGCTTTACGAGCGGGGTACTTGAACGCGATTGCGATTACCTACAACCGACTCTATGCCGAGGCCAATGCATTAACCAATCAATTTAAATCCGCTTACCCCAAAGCCTCGATATCCGTTACCGAAGCCGATTCACACACTCAATCCATGATTCAGGGGGGGTTTATTGGAGTATCTGTGCTTTAGTCTTTGGCTGTTTTAACAAACGCCCAATGCATCACGATAGCCCCTGCCGCACTAACATTTAAGGATCCTGTCGCCCCCGGGGTATCAATGCGAACACTGTCATCCAACTGCTTTTCAATTCCCGGGCTAATCCCCGAATGTTCATGCCCCATAACAACCCCACACGGTGTGTGCGGCTGCCACTTCGAAACGGCTATTGGTGCATCCACAATTGTGCCATATAGCCATACCTGGTGCTTGCTTAATGTTTGCATGGCTTGGGCAATATTGGTTACTTGGCACATCTGAATATGATGCACAGCTTCCGCAGAGGCGGATACTACTGCATCGGTTACTGGGCATTGCCGGTCTTTGGCATAAATCACAGCCTCAAACCCAAACGATACCGCTGATCGGATAAGCGCACCCATATTGTGGGGGTCCTGAATATGATCCAAAATCAATAACTTGGATGTCGCACTCAGCCCCTCAATCACACGCGCCAACGACACCGTTTGAGTCCGTGCTTGAATGCCGACCAACGCATACACGCCGTATTCTCGTTGAAATGCAACCGGAACGATTGTTTTAACACGAACCCCGTGTGTCTTAGCAAACGCCAGCACTTCCCGCTGATCTTGCGATAGCCGCTGCCCCCGACACACAACTACGCTAGCCAACTGTCCGGCTTCTACCGCCGCATGAATCGCCCGACTATCGGTGATCATTCATCACCGCACACAATCGCTCAAGCCCATCAACCAACTGTGCCTGCGAAATAATTAAAGGGGGCATCAGCCGAATCACCGTCCCATTGCACGCAACCACCAACACGTCGTGAGCCAAGGCTGCTGACAGTACGCGTTGCACCCACTCCGGGTTGGGCGCTCGGCTATCGTGATCCACCACACACTCAATGCCGATCATCAAGCCTAGTCCGCGAATGACTCCCACATGCGGGTGATTTGCCAACCGCTCATGCAGTATCGCCATCGCATGCTCAGCTAGTGCATTTACCGTCGGAATTAAGGGCGCCACCACATCTAGCGTAGCGCGTGCCGCCGCTGCACACACGGGGTTCCCACAATAAGTACCGCCATGCGCGCCCGTGCGCCATTGATTCATAATCGGTGTCTTGGCTGCCATCGCCCCAATTGGCATGCCGGACCCCATGCCTTTAGCCATGGTTATAATATCGGGGTCTACCCCATATTTCTGATGCGCAAACCAATGCCCAGTACGCCCAAATCCGGTTTGAATCTCATCCAGTATAAACAACACGCCATACTGTTTGCACAAGTGTTCCACAGCCTTTAAACAGGCCTGAGGTGCCGGTACATACCCGCCTTCGCCCAACATCGGCTCCATAATGACCGCTGCTAAATCCGATTGGTTTTGATCCAAGTATGCCGTTAGTTGCGCTATCCAATCGGCCACATATTCCGCCGCTGGTTGCTCGGCATGGTACGTATTTGGATACGGCAAAAAATCCACTGGCCCCATTAATGGCTGATAGGTGGCTTGATACTTTGAACTCACCGCTACAGCGCCCAAACTCCGCCCGTGAAACCCCCCTTCAAAGGCTAGAAACCGAGGCTTTTTAGTCACAAATCGGGCTAGTTTTAAGGCTGCTTCAACCGATTCTGTTCCGCTTTGTGTGAAAAAGAATTGATACTCAGCTAGCCCCGTTTGATCCCGCAATTGCTCAGCCAGTTGTACTGGCCCATTGTAATATACAATGCCCGCACAGGCATGAATCAGCCGATCCGCTTGGTCCTGAATAGCCTGAACCACGGCCGGGTGACAATGGCCCGTACTCGTCACGGCAATGCCACTGGCCAAGTCTAAAATTTCACGTGTTTCCCCGTTGGCGCCCTCAGCCTGCAAATACGGCCCACGCCCCCCCGTTACCGTCAGGCGACTCACATGGCTTTGCACCCCGGATAATACCCGATCACCCCGTTGGGCCAATGTTTCGTTATTCATACCTGTTAGTATAGCACGCCCTACCATTGGGATACTTTATATGGACAATGTACTGGATTCGCCCGTTCCGGTAGCATGCCCCAGCCCGATCGGTTTAGCCGCTAAACTTCCGTTGGTTTCAATTGTAAAAACTAAAATCGATTGCGCATCCTGCGGCACCCTTATCGTAGCCAAAGACTGCCCCAAACAGGCCAATTTATTGCCCTGAGAATCCTCAAATAACACCAACTCCATGCCCATCAATGGGGTGTCTCCGCCGTTACTATAGGCCACTAGTGAGCGCAACTCAGCTAGTGGGGGTAACTTAGCCTGCACACCGACGCCTATTGAATTGTTATTGCTATTGGATTGGGCGTTAAACCACACTTTGAATCTAATCGGCAATCGTGTGTAGGGATCGTATTTAAAATCGCCCGTGGCATTGGATCTAGAGTATACGCTTAATTGGTATTTAGAATCGGCTGTTTCTAAAATAAACAAATCGGCATTATTTAGACAAATGTCATTATACGTAAGCCGGCATTCGCCTAATGGTAATGCGTCAAGTGCAGGGTCAATACACCAAGCATGATGCAGTGGAATTGGCGGATCTTCAGTTTCTTGGGGTACTGGGTTTACTTGGAGCACTGGGTTTACTGGGTGCATAATGTCTTTAAAACACCCACACAGCGCCGAAACCACAAGGCAGCCCACCGGCACACCAAACCCTACTAAAAAAAAGGGTAACGCGGGAATTTCAGCGTCCTGATCGTAAACCCCATCTGTAAAATTATGGTCCAGAATTCCATAAGAATGACCCGTCGACTCTTGCTGATTGAGTGTCGAATTCGAACGATTCAGAGTCCCCGTCGGCGCACGCCCTCCCCCCTGAAAACCCGCCGCAACCGCCGAAGTAAGCGCGCAACCCACGGCCAAAACTCGCGCCCCTATCAAGCGTCTTGGCCCCCCAAGCCCCACACTTTAAACTGCCGGCTGTACCGCTTATTTATATTCAATACTAGATTCATCTTATTAAACTAATTATTATTTACTTTGAGAAACCTACCCCATATGCGGTATTATATACCTACTAATGACACCAACACAATCACCGCCTATTCTTGCCATCGTCAATCAAAAAGGGGGCGTCGGCAAAACCACAACCGCCATCAACCTTGCCTGTTATTTAGCTGAGTTTGGCCACAAAACCCTCCTCATTGACGCCGACCCTCAAGCCAACAGTACCTCTGGCATTGGCCTAGACCAAGCCCAACTCACGCACAGCCTTTATGATATCTTAATGGACCCCCATACCCTTGAACAGGCTCTATGCCCTAGCCCATTCCCTCGGCTACATGTTATTCCCGGGCACCAAAACCTGGCGAGTATTGATCTGGATATTGGGCGCATGGTTTCACGTGAAACACGCCTCAAAGACTGCCTCACCCCCCTGCATTCGTTTTATGACTTTATTCTTATTGATTGCCCACCCGCAATTAACTTAATTACGGTCAATGCCATGGTGGCTGCAACGGCCACCATTATACCCGTGCAGTGCGAATACTTTGCGTTGGAAGGGTTGGCCTACTTAACCCAAACACAGGTACTTATTCGGGAAAACTTTAACCCCAACTTGGACTTGCTGGGTATTTTGCCCACGATGTATGATGCGCGAACCAGTCTAAATCGGCAAGTGATTGCCAATATTGAATCGGTATTTCCCAATCAGGTCTTTTCAGCCATTCCTAGAAATATTAAACTTAGTGAAGCGCCCAGTCATGGGTTGCCCGTTCAATTGTATGCGCCTAAATCCAAAGGGGCCAAACGTTATCAATACTTTACACAGGAGGTCTTACACCGTGTCCAACAAGCAACCGCTTAAACCAACCAATACTGCCATGGGTCGTGGATTAGAAACGCTAATCCCCAAATCGTTTTTAAACAGCGGAAAAACCATTTTAACCGTGCGAGTAGACACCATCATCCCCAGCCCCTTGCAACCCCGGCATCATTTTGACCCGGATGAACTGGCTGCATTGGCGACAACGATTGAGGCCCATGGGATTATTCAGCCCTTGGTGGTTCGTCGCATCGGCAATCATTTTGAGTTGATTGCTGGAGAGCGTCGTTGGCGAGCGGCCAAGTTGGCGGGGCTTGAGATGGTTCCGATCATTATTCGAGACAGCCCCGACACCGTTGTTCTTCAAGTTGCGCTTATTGAAAATATGCACCGTGAATCCCTCAATCCCTTGGATATTGCCGCTGGCTATAAACAACTCATTGATCAATTTGCCATGACCCATCAAGAATTGGCGGCTTTATTCAGCAAAAGTCGATCCAATATTACCAATACCTTGCGGTTGCTAAGCCTATCAGCTGCTACTCAAGATGCCGTTTACAACAAACAAATTACCGAAGGCCATGCCCGTGTGTTGGCGGGCAACCCTGAAAACGAACGGGCACTGCTAAAGACAATTATTGATCAAAAACTTAGTGTCCGAGAGGCCGAGCGGTTAGCCAACCAGGGGGCAAAGCCCCAAGCCCCTCCAGTGTCTCAGGTTCTACGCACCCTAGCCACGCACTTATCTCAAAAACTAAGCCTGCCCTTGACTATATCTGGCACAAAAGACAAAGGCCGAATTACCTTGCGCTATGCCAATGAATCCCAACGCAAACACATTGAACGTTTACTATCAAGCAATGACCCCACTAACCCCCTACATTGAACTGCTTAAACAGTACAATGCCCACACGAACATTTACTCCAAAACGGCCTATGATCGGTTGCCCTTTCATTGTGCCGATGGCCGTGCGTTGGCACAGCTCATTGGCAATACGAACCTAACCGTTTTGGATATGGGATCGGGGAGTGGTTTACCGGCGATTATTATTGCCCTAACCAACCCCAACAATACGGTTATTGCGGTTGAGTCTAAATCCAGAAAAACACGGTTTCTAAACGATGTTAAAACAACATTAGGGCTAACGAACCTGCGGATCCTTAATCAACCCATTCAAACGGTATCGGGGTATCGGGTGGATGTGGTTACCGCCAAGGCATTTAAGCCCCCAGCCGCCATTGTGCACCTGGCCAAACGCCTCCCCGCCAAGCGGTGCCTGGTGCCCATTAGCGCAAACCAACGGGGGGCATTGCCGCCCGAGCTAATTAACTGCGTAGCCACAGTCCCCGACCCGTTGGGTACGGATTGGACGGAATTTTATTATGTGGATTGCAATCCAGCCACCGTGGTATTATAGCCCTATGCCAATTGCTGAAGGAAAAATATTTGATTTTGAACCCGATTCAGCCATTCGACCCGATTTTCTAGAAACAATTCCCTATACCGGAGACCCTCAGTACGTGGCCTATAAAACAGCGGAGTTTTCGGCCGTGTGTCCATTTTCAGGTCTGCCGGACTATGGCGTCCTGCACATTGACTATGTGCCCAATGCCGCTATTGTGGAGCTAAAGTCGCTTAAGTATTATTTATTATCGTATCGGTTGGTAGGCATTTACCAAGAAGCCGCCACCAACCGCTTGGCTCAGGATCTGTATGCCTGCATGACACCGCAGTATTTATTGATCAAAACCATCTACAATACCCGTGGTGGTATTGACACCACCTGCACCCTCACGAAAGGCCACAACCCCCTATAGCTGTGGGGCATCGGCTGGGGCAAGTATTTTTAGCCGATTTCAACATTTTAGATAAACTGTTGAGAACCCTCCCTCCGCATTGCCCGCACATTGTGGAGGTGGGCTGTGGCCCGGGACAGCTGTCCGAACGCTTGGCTCAGCGCTGCGACCAGCTCACCATCGTTGAATTGGATCCCAACTGGCTCACCGCCACTCAAACCCGATTAACGGCCAGCCAACCCCCGGCCCGTGTGGTGTATCGGGAAGCGGACATTTTACGCACCCCCACGGTGGCGTTGCCCCCCCACCCGATTCATTGGGTCACCAACTTGCCGTATTACATCTCCGCCAAATTTATGCAGCGCCTGGTCTATGACCGGGCCGACTGGGCGCAGGCCACCATCATGTTGCAGCAAGAATTTGCCAAAAAACTAGTCGCCAAGCCCGGGGAAGCCCTGTACAGCAGCTTGGGGGTCTTTTGTCAGTTCTATTTAGACATTCGCTATGCCTTTACCGTCACCCGCACCTGCTTTAACCCGGTGCCCAATGTGGATTCGGCGGTCATCACCTGCACGCCCCGAGCCCAGCGACCCGCAGTCAACGAATCGGTCTTGTTTGCCATTGTGCGCTCCGGGTTTTGGGGACGCCGAAAGCCCCTGATCTCGGCTCTGAAAAAAAGCCCGTTTTTCGACTGGAAACCCGATTATGCAGCCACCTCCGCGTTTCAGGCCATTGGCAACCAGCGCGCGGAAACCCTGGATATCGCCACGTTTTGCGCCTTGGCTCAGGCCGTTGCGACTGTGGATCCGATTGACACCGGCCCCGAATCCTCTGGATAATAAACCCTATGTACAGACTCATACCCTGGTGTATTGCCCTGCTGAGTACCGGCATCCTGCTGGCAGAAAGCCCCAATGTGGTAGTAGTCATTTTGGATGGGGCCACGCATGAAACCGTCCACGCCCTGCGTCAAAAAAACCGACTCACCACTCCCCAAACCCTGACCCATTACAAACCCCTCAGTGCCGACCCCTTCACCGACCACGCAACCGCTTATGCATCCCTGCTCGACCCAGCCCTATGGGCCCACATCCACACCCACGATCCGGACCGTATCACCGGCCTCCTGCTATCCACCCCGCCGGGAACCCCAACACTAACCACGAAACCCGTATCCGCCAACTGGGTGGCGCCTGAAGCCCCCCGATCCGTGTATCCGGTGGTCCAAGCCGCCACGGAATTTATTACCCAGCATGCGGATTCGCCCTTTTTACTCGTCTTTAACGTGACGGATATTGAAGCCACAGGTCGCCGGACGCGGGCCGGTGCCCAAGCCTATTCCGATACCATCAGCCGCTGCGATCAAGCCCTCACGGCTCTCTTCACAACACTTAAATCCTTGGATCGGTCCACGCAGATTCTGGTTACGGCATCCTTCGGCTTTGCACCCAACACCCGCAATGCCCTCGGCACCACCACCACCTGGTTGGCTAGCACCCAGCCCATGCCCATCATTCGACATGCCGCCGATCTGCCTGACGCATTGATTGCGACCCTAGGACTGCCGCCTCGACGTGTCGCATCACCCCCCGAACCCACAGACTGCTGCGACAATTCGAACTTATAACTGCATAGCCAGCTCAATAGCTGACACCATGGACGCGGGATTGGCCTTATCTTGACCCGCAATGTCCACAGCCGTGCCATGATCCGGGGATGTGCGTGTAAACGGCAACCCCAGGCTAATATTCACGGCTGAGTCAAAGGCCACCATTTTAATGGGTATGAGGCCTTGATCGTGATACAAGGCAATCACACAATCATACTGCCGGTGATACGCTTGATAAAACACCGTATCGGGCGGCAAGGGCCCAATCAAATTGCGCATGGATTTGGATTTAATCCATGGGATTAAGATATCGCGTTCTTCATCCCCAATCAGCCCATGCTCCCCCGCGTGTGGGTTCAGGCCGGCAACGGCTATTTTGGGATTTTTTTTGCCCAATCGTTGGCACAAATCCAGAGCATGGGCCAGGGTTTCATCCAAGCGTTCGGGGGTTAGCAAGCTGGGGACGTGCATGAGGGGGCAATGCACAGTGGCCAAAACAACCAAAAGACGGCGGCTCCAAAAAGCCATGCTCACCGATGGCGTTTTGGTGACTTCGGCCAGCCATGTGGTGTGCCCAGGGTGGGAGCAGCCAGCCAGCGATAAGTTTTCTTTGCTCACGGGGGCGGTGACTAAGGCGTCCAAATACCCATCCATGCACTCCGCCACGGCGGCCTCCAAGCAGCGCAGGGCAATTTGGCCATGGGCCGCATGGCGGGATCGCCACGGAATTCGCGGCATTTCCGCAATGGGTACCGTTTGCACGACGCCCATGTCCAGCAAGGAGCGAATGGCCGGGGACCACCGCTTCCAAATGTCGGGGTGGGCGTAGCATCGAAACCGAGCCCGAGACGTTGCGCCAATCTCGGCCAAGGCTTTGATGGCCACTTCGGGGCCAATGCCACTGGTATCGCCAAACGTTATGCCAATTTTTTTCATGAGACATTTAATTTAACATGCCCACCCCCTCCCCGACAAGGGGGTGTAAAACTGGGTGGCTTAGCCGGGGGTTGGATGTTTAACAATTATTGCTATGGGGTATTTATGAACTATGCTATATAATTCTATATTATTTATTGTGTTGACATTTAAAAATTTTTTTAGTATACTGGCTAAAGATCAGTTTAATTTTAACTAAGGGGATAGTATTAGAATGACAGTAAGCGGAGTAGGAGCACCAGCAAGATCAGCAGCACCAGCAGCAGCAGCACCAGCAGTAACAGCAGCACCAGCAGCAGGAGCACCAGCAGCAGATGCACCAGCAGCACCAGCAAAAGCAGTAGCAGCACCACCAGTAGCAGCAGGAGCACCACCGCCAGCAGCAGCAGTAGATGCAGCAGTAGATGCAGAAGCA
>DJIL01000039.1:13443-15194 GCA_002433595.1 bacterium UBP8_UBA6595
CAGCAGCAGCAGCAAAAGTAGTAGGAGCAGTAACACCAACACCAAGCACACCAAGCACACCAAGCACACAAAATGAGCGTGTAGACACAGGTGCTGGAGTTTTGAGACTTCTAGACCTCCCCACGCCAGCACCACCACTACCACCACCAGCAGCACCAGCAGGAGCACCAGGAACAGCATTAAGAGTAGGAATAGGAGCAGGAGCAGGAGCAGTAATAGGAGCAGGAGCAGTAATAGGAGCAGGAGTAGGAATAGGAGCAGGAGCAATAGGAGCAGTAATAGGAGCAGTAATAGGAGCAGTAATAGGAGCAGCATCAACAGCAGCAACACCAGCAGCAAAATCACCACTAGGTGCGGGGGTTGGGCCAATATATGTGGAAGCAGTTGCAACACCAGCCAAAAATGTTACTCTAGAATTAAAAAGTCTAGGTAGAACAGCAGCGCTTAAGAGTTGTTGTCTAGAATCAGCAGCAGGAGCCTTTTCAGGAGCCTTATACGGTATTTCTACAGTAGGAATATTAGCAGCTGGGGGTACTGCTATTACTATTGGTACCGGGGGGCTTGCATTGGTCGTAGGAGGAGGCCTAGGGGCTGTAGGATACGGAGCAGTAGCAGGATACAGAGCATATCGTGATGATCATATAAATACAATTACACAAAAGTATAACAATAGTAATAATATAGATATAACCGAATTCGCAACTGAAACACAGGTAAATAGCGGGCTAATCAATACAAATTCACGCATATTGAGAGCGCTTGGGCCTGTGTGGGTGCTCTGTTTTTTATTGAACGCATTGGGTACACTTTTGGGTTACGGTGGTAAACCAGAAAAAAAATTCGAAATCAAAGAACCAACTCTGAATATATTAAAAAAATTGAATGCTCAAATCGAGGGTACTAATCCAGCTAAACACGATGCCTGGAATAAAATAAATAAAATAATAAGCAATTTCAAAAACAAAAGACTCAGTCCTCAAGAATTAAAGAATCTACAGGATCAGATTTCAGATGCATCAGCAGCACCAGCATCAGCAGCGCCAGCATCAGCACCACCAGCAGCATCACCAGCATCACCAGCAGAAGAAACAGCAGCAGCAAAATTCAAACAAGCAGTGTCAAGTGCTAGTAAATTTGAAACCACGCCAAATTATGGGGTGGTTAATGCAACTAGGGTAGTTTTAAGAATCATGCTAAATGGAAAAAACAAACCGGCCAATACTCATTCACATGAATTGCCCATAGATTCAATAAAGGCACGAATAGAAAACAATGGAGATTTAGGGGAAATCACAAAGGAATTTAAAGGAGAAATTGAAAAGGCTCTGAACAATACTACCCCCCCCACACAACAATATAAGCATACTGGTTTTAATACAAAAAACTATGAAAAATCCTACACAGAAACATTACAGAATATTTTAAATGCTTTGAATGATAATACAGATAGTTTCTTTAAAAATTATAAGGAAAGCATGCAAGATACCTCCGATAGCATCTTGCATGCTATTGGAGGATCAAGCGATGATGCTCAAAAGTATTTAAAGTCAAAAGCTCATCAAGATGATAAGGGGGAACATGCTGGAACCGTTTGGGATAAGTATATGACTCAGTTTATGGTCTGTCGAATGATTGACCCAAAAGGAAAGGTCTTGTTCGATAATGACGGGAACGTTGGTAGAAAAGATATAGAATGTAATTTTACATATCCTGAATTTAATCACTTGCCGAACGGGTGGACTCTAGACAAT
>DJIL01000018.1 GCA_002433595.1 bacterium UBP8_UBA6595
AACCGGTCAACCTAGAAGTTAAAGCCTGGAACTTGCTGAACAAGGATCATTCACACAATAAACAAACAATAGCCTTGTTTATTCACCGAATAAATAAACAATTGGAAAAGCAAAAAAGCTACTTCAACAGCCATTGTGTTTTCATTAGCGACAGAACGGATCCACTCGGTATCGAACAAGAACGAACGGCACTACAGTTCGTCGCAAAAACATGCGATTTAACGATCAAGGTTTTGAATAAATCCGATATTGATAGTCAAAAAAAGCTCATAGATACAATAAAAACGACATCAGAATTAAATGGGAAAACCACATTATTTATCATGCAAAAACATGATATCCAATCAGCCATTACCAGTCCGGATGAAGACGGATTCCAAACTGTATCCAAACCAAATACCATTCATAAACATGCTGCTACAAAGCGCGGTGATGACGCTGAAAACCTTCTGGCGAAACTCTTCAATCAATACGCCATTGATCGTTATAGCGGGTTAGTATTTACAGATACGGACACCGCAATGTCCAGTGGAACGGGTCGTTAACTATCGGCGGTGGCCGTATACAACGCCTCAACCATGGCTAAATTCGCCGCATGGCCGGATCGAATACCCAGGACATGCCCCTGAATTGGGCGGCCGAAAATGGACAAGTCCCCAATAATATCCAAAATTTTATGCGCAGCAGGCTCAACCGGCACCCGAAGCTCAGATTGATACCCATCCGCATCAATCCCCAACACATTGTCCGCCCGGATGCCCTTTCCCAAGCCCGCTGCCGTAATGGCTGCTAAGTCTGAGGCAAACCCAAACGTACGCGCCGGCGCTATTTTAGTTTCAAACCAGTCCTCTGACCAAACACCCTGACACAGTTGGGTATCCACAAGGGTATCCGCATGAGTCAAAATATAAGTGAATCGCACTTGATCATCCGGTAGAATTAACAACTGCCCCCCGTGACTATCCAAACGAATGGGTGTTTTAATTACCAATGGGTCAATCTGTCCGGGAAGCGATACCCGTCCAGATTCTCGAATTACTTGTACCCATGGCCAGGCACTCCCATCTAAAATCGGTACCTCTTCCGCATTTAGTTTAATCGTAATGTCAGTAATGCCACAGCCCCAAATAGCGGCTAAAAGATGCTCTGGGGTTGTCACACGAGCGCCTTGATTGGCCAACGCTGTTGCTCGATTAGCACCAGAAATAGACGCTGGCGATACCGGCACCCATGTATCACAATCGGACCGGTAAAATTGAACACCCGAATCTCCTGGGGCCACTGTCACGGTCACTGGAGCCCCCGAATGAATACCAATACCCGATACCGTTACGGGTGATTGAATGGTATATCTTTGTCGTGTCATTAGAATAATGCCTCATTAATTGCACTAGCCACCGCGGCATATACCTGCTCACTCACCTGCTGAATAAGCCCCTCACTGTTAACCGCCATTCGGGCATTCACCCGAAATTTATACTCTGCTGGAAATTGAATGTCTCGGTAATTTATTGGGAAATCAAGTGTCGGATCCCCCAACTCTCGGGTCTGACTCACCTGTTCTTTAATTGGTATTTGAGCAATAAGCGCCCCTCGATAATACACATCTACTTGCGCAATTGCTTGAATTATATACTGCCGATCATACGTGCGATATTGAAAATCATGGGTATACCATCGGGTAACTCCGTGGTCTGTTTTTGAAAACCGAAGCTCATCATAGGCCCATACCGGTTCCGTCATGGTATCCGTTTGAGCCACCCGAGCCGTAACCTGCACCCGATAATCGGCAGTACCTACTTGACGATAATACGGCGTATCGGATGCCTGCAAATGCCCCATAACTGCCTCAGCCATACCCGCTTGAATTCGGGGCATCCAATCCGCCGCCTGAACGCCATCAATCGCCAATGGCGCTGCCCACACCCATGCAAGTTGTATCGCATGGGTGACGCTTTGGTTTAATTGCGCTATTGCCTTAGTATCGGCCAAAGACAGGGTGTCATACTTTTGAATTTGCCCCCAAATGGCCAACGCTCGAAGGGGATCTGTTTCAATTTGAATTGACTGTCGCCACTGCGTCACTGCCGTCACTTGTGCGTCTGCACACTGCTGGCGCTGCGGAAACGAATATTGGTCTAAAACCGACTGCGGAAGCCGAGTCATAATGGGAACAATCGCTTGGCATTCGCTTAAATAATCCATGACAAATGTTTGGCGTGACGCTCGGTCCAATTGTTGATTCAACGCGCGCATCATGGTGCGTCCATGCTTATCTAAAAATTGCTCCGCCAGCTCCCGGGTATCTGGCTGCTCCCAATCAGCAACAACACGCATTAAAGCTTTGCGATAATTGCCATAATAAACGTGACGTTCAGCCGATGTGCCCGATGACTGACAACCCGCTATAGCCACACACAGTATTAGGCAAATCCAAACCATCGCAATAACGCTCGCTCAATTTCCCGTTGCGGGACCTTTAAAATTGAATCACTACTCGGGTCCAGCGGCTGAACTAAAATGCCATACCCCCCCAACCGATTGGCAAATACAATATCTGTAAATAGTTGATCCCCAATCACCACAGGCGCATCCACATAAAGCCCTGAATGATTTAAAAAATCTTGAAAAGCCGATACCCATGGCTTGCAGGCAAATCGCATACCTTGAACTGACGCAGCCTGGCATACTGATTCAACCCGACTTTGCGATCGATTATTACTTACAATTAAAACATGAAACCCCAATGACTTAACGGTTTCGATCCACGTCATTTTTTGCAAGCTTAAGGTGTATTCATTGTACGACATAATCGTATTGTCTAAATCTAAAATAACGGTTCGATAGCCCGCTAAGTACAGCGCACGCATATCAATAGTTTCAACCGATTGACACACCGCACTGGGCCTAAAAAATCGAGATACTAAGGCCTTAACTGTTGACCATCGCACCCAATACTGACTCATAAAAACGCCGGGATTTGAGTCACTAGCGTGCTAATATCGGGGTGCAAAAATCGTAAACGAACCGGATTGGCAACAAGCAACGCGGTTGATTCTACCAATGTATCCAAGCTATGCAACCCGTTCGCCTTCAGCGTCGCACCCGTCGCCGTTAGGTCTACAATATAATCTGCCAAACCCGTCACGGGGGCACTTTCAATTGATCCATAAAGCTTTAGCACACTAATTGGACAGTGTTTCGTTTGAAAATACGACTCCGTCAATCGTGGGTACTTGGTCGCTACACGACTGTAGGGCTTCACTGAATCCGATGCGCTTAAGCCAGCTAAAACCAACTGACATGCCCCAAATTTTAAATCCAATAAACGAACAACATTGGGTTGCTGCTCGGCTAGAACATCCTCGCCCACAACCCCCATGTCAGCAGCGCCATTCGCCACAAATACAGGGACATCCCATGGCCGTACTAAAATAAAAGTATAGCGGCCCGACGTATCCGTAATTTGCAACTGCCTTGTTTCTGTGAGGGCTTCTGAAAAATAAACCCCCAACTGCTCAAAGATTTCAGCTGTTTTTCCCAGTAAGTAGCCTTTAGCCACTGCCACTCGAATCATGCCAAAACCGCCATTAGCGCATTCATATTTAAACAAAAGCCAACGGCTGGTCGATCAGGGCCAAATTGAGCCAACAACCCATCGTAGCGCCCACCTGTTGCTAGCACCCCACCCCAATTTGGCCCCGTTGCTTCAAACACAATGCCTGTGTAATACGTCACATCGTTAACAATGGCGCGATTCGGAACAACATTAGGGCTATTGCATGCCTGAATGGCCGAAATCAAGTCCTCAGGGGCATCCGTCAAGGCGGCATCCCCACGGGGGGGTATCCCTGTGTACCGGTAATCCAGGCCTTCCGCCATTATATCCACATGACCCACATCAATTAACCAATTGGCCACTTTCAATTCATTGAGCACCTCCGCTAGTAGGTGTAAGACAGTTGCATCGGATTCTGAGGATTCACCAATTAATTCCACACCAATTTGGCTTTGCTCGACACAGGCTCCGGCCTCATCCCGATAATATACTGGCCCCACATAACACAAGCGAATGGGCGCCATCTGATCCCGCATATGCAGGCCCACTAGCCGCGCAATCGGAACCGTGTGATCCGGTCTCAACACCATAATATGATCACGATCCACCAATTGAACCAATGAACGGTTGCGTGCATTGGGCATTGCGTTCACAATTGTTGAGGCATACTCCAACAACGGAGTCGCTACTGGTTGGTACCCATGGGCACGCAGGGTATTCAAGACTGTTGCTTGAATCGCTTGTTGCCGATCCCACTGACCCGGCATAACATCTTGCAACTCACCCGGTGTAATCATGTGCGAATTACCACCCCTTTCCCCTGGACAATATCCATTGAAAAGCAACCCGCTTGAATGGCTGACCCCCGCATTTTATGCACACAAACATACCGGTGATGCGCATCCACCGCCACGATTTGCTGAAGTTGAATTACCCCAGCCACTGCAAACGACTCACTATTATGCTGATCCAATGCATCGGGCTTTGCGTAAGCAATTAGCACTACAGTACTCTCAATTTTTGACTCCATCATCGCAATTAATTGCCTCAGATACTCCAAAACAGCCATGCCTGTTGAATGCCTAAATATTAATGGCGAAACCGGGTCCATCACCACACGCTTTGCTCCAAATTTGACAATAAATCGCCGAATATCTTCTACCAATTGTGTCGCACTAAACACACCGTCTTGAATGGATTCTGTATGATTAAAATAATGCGTTAAATCTAAAATCTTTAATGTGTTGTTTTTTAAATATGGCCCCACCGATAGTCCAGCAGCATCCGCATCGGCAATTAAGTGAGGGGCTTGTTGATCCAAGGTAATATAAATGGCTTTCTCACCGGAATGCAATCCGGCCAATAGAAATTGAAGGGCCATAATTGTTTTACCAACCCCCGGCGGCCCCGATACCAACACTGTCCGCCCCTGGGGATACCCCCCATCTAGGATTGTATCCAAGCCCGGAACCCCCGTTACTACTTTATTTGCTGAATGTGTCATCCCATCATGCCTTGTTTTAAAATACGCGATAGCTTTTCTTCAACACTCATACTGGCATCCAGTTGAACGCCCTGGGTCATTGCGCGCACTTCATTGGTTTTATATCCCAACGCCTGCAACGCCATTAAAACATCGGAATCCTGGCTCACAGCGACTGGCAGCGCTGCATAGTCACCATCGGCAACCGTATCTTTTAATTCCATTAGCATGCGTTCGGCCATTTTTTTACCCACACCACTCACCTGCGTAAGCGTTGCGGCATCTCCTTGCTGAATAGCCTGCTTAATTGTACCAACCGCCAAGCCAGAAAAAAGTGCCAAGGCAATCCGTGGTCCCAAGCCCGTGACCGACAGCAGCTGCATAAAAAACAACCGGTCACTCATTGATAAGAACCCATATAGCGTTTGAATGTTTTCTCTTAAATGATGGTAAACCGCCAACCCGACAATATGCCCATTGCTGGGCAATTCAGATTGCAGTCGGCTGGGCATAAAAACGTGATAGCCAACACCCGTCGCTTCTACAATAATGGAGTCATCACAGTGCCGAACCCATGAACCTGTTAATGCAATAATCATACTATTATCTTACGGCAGTTAAGCCACATACCGCAACGGCCAGTGCATCCGCGACATCGTCTGGCTTTGGAATTTGGGGCAACCTCAGCAATTGCTGAACCATGTACTGCACTTGTTTTTTATCTGCTCCCCCATAGCCAGTCACGCCCTGCTTCACTTGAAGCGGCGTATAGTCAGCCACTGGAAGCCCGGCCTGCTGACCGGCCAATAGCATGATCCCGCGAGCCTGGCCAACCAAAAATGCTGTGCGTACATTGGTATTAAAAAAAAGAGACTCTACGGCCATATGCGTGGGCTTATAGCGATGAATCAGCGCCGTCAAATCGGCATAAATAGTAGCCAGGCGCTCACCCAATGGTGTATTTGCGGGTGTTGTGATAGCCCCCCATGTAATGGGATTTAGTGTGCCGGATACCTGCTCTACAAACCCAAACCCCGTGATCGCGAGCCCTGGATCAATGCCCAACATAACCGTCATTTAATTGCCAACACACCCTCAAAGCATACGTGCTTAAATACAGTCATTGTATCCACAAACCCGGCACGTGCTAACAACTCCCGATTGCCCTGTGTTGAAAATGGAGCAAGCACTTGCTTGAGTTGCCTAGCCTTTTTTAAAATGGCGTCTGAACTGTAGCCTTGCTCTAGTTTATAATCCGTATAAAGACCGGTCATAATATCTTGAAACCGCGCATCTGGGGCGCGCACTTTTTCAAACCACACAAACGCCCCCCCCCAATTCAAACGGTCATAAATGCGGTCCAAAACAACTTGCCGGCATTTGGGCGGGATAAACTGAAGGGTATAATAAGCCACAATAAAATCAGCGTGTGGCCAGTCAATAGCGAGTAGATCCTCGCACGCCCAGTCAATATTGGCGTGCTCTATGCACCTTTCTTGCGCTTTAGCAATCATGGCTGGTATTGAATCCACAGCCAGTACCCGACCCGACTTTTTAGCCGCACGTTGTGCGAGATATTGGGTTAATTGACCGGTAGAACATCCCAGGTCAATTACCCAGCTCTCTGGGCCAATAAAGTAATCAGATATAGCCAAAACCAACTGGTGACCCTGGGCGTACAACGGAACAGATCGCTCAATATGTTCGTCAAAATGCCCCACAATCTCCCCATTAAATGTCCACGTGGCACTATCCTGCATGTGATTATTCTTCACCCACTGTTTGAATTCGAATGGAATTAATACCGCCCGCTTGATTAATAGGAATACCTGCGGTAATAACTAGAACATCGCCTTGAGTAATGTAGCCACAAGCCTCTGCATGTGCGATTCCCAAAGCAATCATGTCGCGCCACCGATGAATATTTGCAAAGCGTTTGGACAACATTAATGGAATCACGCCCCGGTACAACGCGAGTCGCCGCATTGTTGCCGGATTGTCTGTCACGCTAATCACTGGAAATGGGGTATTTAACTTTGATGCAATTAAGGGCGTTTGCCCCGTACTGGTAAACACCATAATAGCTCGGGCTTTATTTTCTTGTGCAATTTGATCGGCTGCTTTTACTATGGATGTAGCGGCTGATCGATGATTCGTAGCAAATACAAATCGTGGCATGCTGGTATTATCACGACGCAAATATTCAATATTGCGTTCCGTCGTAATACAAATGTCGCGCATCGTTTCAACGGCATGAATTGGATCATGACCAGCGGCTGTCTCAGCCGATAACATAACGGCATCGCATCGATCATAAATGGCATTCGCCACATCGGATACTTCTGCACGCGTGGCCGTATTCTCTGTAATTAAACTTTCAAGCATGTGCGTGGCCACAATCACGGGCTTAATGCGTCGGTTGCATTCATATATAATGCGTTTTTGTGCGGATGGCACATGGTCAATGCCAATTTCAATGCCTAAATCCCCACGTGCGACCATAACGGCATCCGAGGCATCGATAATAGCGGCAATATTCTCCATGGCTTGGGGGCGCTCTATCTTAGCAATCACACGAATCCCATGGCCACCCCGACTATCCAACGATTTGCGTAAATCATCGATATCCTTGGCCGTTTGCACAAAAGACAACGCAACATAATCGAGGTCATTTTCAATTGCCAAGTTTAAGTCAATGCGGTCTTTATCCGTTAGAGACCCAGATTTCAACTCTGTTTTGGGCAGGTTAACCCCTTTTTTATCACGAATAATGCCGCCATGAGTCACGCGACAAACAATGCTATCGGGATTTTTCTCTATTACGGTTAAGCTCAGTTTTCCGTCGTCTATATAAACGGGATCCCCCACCTGACAATCCGAAATAACGATCTGAGATACATGGGCCTGAGCACTGTCACCTTTCATTGTCGGATTGTTAACCAATCGATACACTTGGCCTTTTTTAAGTACCGCACTCCCATTTTCAAAAACACCGACCCGAATCTTAGGCCCTTGCAAATCCAAGAAAATACTGACCCAGCGTTGCAAATCAATTGACGCCTTTCGAACCGTTTGAACCACCTGCCGAACAGAATCGGGTTCGCTGTTATGAGAGGCATTAATTCGAATTACATTCACCCCGGCCACTAACATTTTTGCAATCATCTCCGGGGATTCAGATGCTGGGCCAATTGTTGCTACAATACTCGTTCGCTTCTGACTAATGATTTCTAAATTGTTTACCATAATTAACATTTCATACTAACATACTCGCCACAATACATATACGCAAACGCGCACCCTGCGCGCACTCTATTGGATTTTCAGAGTGGTACCAACTGTTGAACTAATTACGTAAATGCGTTGTATTTTTTTGTTAGCTTATAAATCAAATAAAGCAAAAAAGCTTATATTACGTTTTTTAATCTAATTTTTTTATGTTATGTTTAGAAATTAAAGGGAGGTTTCAAACAATGAATTTATCATCAGCACCAGCAGCGGCACCAGCAAACGGGCCATCGCCTGTTTAATAATAAATAAATCTATATCGTGGAGATCGCTACTCATGCATCTGTGGTGGAGCCACGGGGGATCGAACCCCGGACCTCTAGCATGCCATGCTAGCGCTCTCCCAGCTGAGCTATAGCCCCAATATGTGGTAGTATACCATACAAATGTCGCGATTAAGCAAAACTATTTTAAGCAATTTTTTCACCTACTTTATAATTAGCGTCATCTTATTCACCAGCATTTTAACTGGAACTGCTATTATGTTTGAGGCAATCACCATGGCCTTCGAATTTGGGCTTAATGCAATTGACCTCATTGTTATCATTCTTTACCAAATGCCCAGACTAATCACCTATAGCTTTGGGTTATCCGCCCTAATTATTGGTAGCGTTATTACCAACAGTATGAGTCAAAACCGCGAACTGGTGGCCTTACGTGCCGCCGGTGTTGGTTACGGCCGAGTCTTTCGACTCTTGGTATTCAGCGGCGTCATCGTGACACTTGGGTTCATTGGCATCAACGAAACGCTTGTCCCCTACTGCGAACGCCAAGTGGATGACTTTCACTATTATCTTCAAGAAACCAAACAGCCCAATATTCAGCCTGGAACGAGTTACATAGAATACGCGGGCAACCAGCCCAAACGCCTAATTTATGTTCATACTACCGATGGCGACCAGTTTAAAGACATAACACTGATTAATTACACAGATACTGGCGGGATTAGTAGTATTTCGCAAGCCAAAACAGGCGCCTGGCTACCCGGAATGGGGTGGCGATTTTACAATGGCTTGTTATATACCCTCAACGCACAATCCCTGATTGAAATTGGCTACGACAGCCAAAATATTAATCTGATTGATTTCCGAAAACAAGCCAACCAATCGGTGCGCGAGCTTAATAGTTACGCACTCTACCAAACATTAATTAAAAAAAATAAAATAGGCAAGCAGACCCCCCAGGAGTGGGTCGAGTTTCATTTGAAATTCGCATTGCCTGTATCTTGCCTAATTTTCACACTATTGGGTGCAGCGTTGGGCGTTCAGCCCTTGCGTCAACGACAAGCAAATCCGCTGGGTGCTTGTGCTGTGGTCATTATTGGGTATTACGTTATTTTATCGATTGCCACAAGCATTGCTATGAACAACACCCTATCGCCAGCACTCGCCGCATGGCTACCCAATATTGTTATGGGCAGCCTAACCGTATATATTTTACGAAACCGATTAACAAAAACCTAAGTGCAAACGCACCCCCGTTAACTTGCGGCTTGGAACGACTGGATGATTTCTCGTTGCTGCTTGGATAGTTTTTTAGGAATATTCACACTAACTTTGACGTACTGATCGCCACGACCAAAGCCTTTTAAATGCTTAATCCCCTTGCTTTTTAATCGAAACCGCGTGCCCGGTTGAGTCCCTTCTGGAATCCGCAATGTCGCTGTTCCTTCAATGGTTTTCACGTCTAATTGGACACCCAATAAGGCCTCTACAATCGAAATGGTTTCTTCACTATATAAATCATCTCCCTCGCGGTCAAATTTTGCGTGATTACGGACCTGTATAACCACATACAGATCGCCCGGCGGACCGCCACGTTGGCCAGCATTACCCCCCCCATCCACACGCAACTTTGTGCCTGAACTAATCCCTCCCGGAATATTGAGATCCAACGACTTTTTCTTTTTAGACACACCATGCCCCTTGCAGCCCAGGCATTTCTCTTTAATCATTTTACCTTCCCCTTGGCACTCGGGACACGTTGAGACCTGGGCAAATTGACCCAGCATGGTTTGTTGCACATGCCGAATCTCACCCGTTCCTTGGCACCGAGAGCATGTGGCAACGGAGGAGCCTGTTTTGGCTCCTGTTCCGTCACACGTTTTACAGAATGCCAAATGGTCATACTCAATCGTCCGAGAACAGCCATCGACGACATCTTCAAGTGTAACCGTGCAGTCATACCGTAAGCTGTCGCCTTGGGTGGCTCCGTGGTTTCCACGACGACCACCGCCCCCAAATACGGAATCAAAAATATCTTCCATATTACCAAAACCGCCAAAACCACTACCCCCAAAGCCTCCCGACCCTGGCTGGTCATCCGTTACCCCGTACTGGTCATACTGGGCACGCTTTTGGGAATCCGACAAAACGTCATAGGCTTTTTGGAGGTCGTTAAATTTGGTTTGCGCGTTCGGGTCTTTGTTAACATCCGGATGATACTGGCGGGCCAATTTTCGGTAGGCCCGCTTAATCTCAGAGTCAGTCGCCGACGTGTCAATACCCAGTACCTGATACAAGTCCATGCTTATTGAGCCGTTTTCTCTTTATCTTCTTCTGCTTTTTCTTCAAAATCAGCATCTACTACTGTGTCATCCGTATCGGATTTAGAATTGGCATTTTCCGCATTGGTGTCTGCCTCAGGCGCTGCGGCTTTGTACAACTCCTCAGAAAATTGATGGACTTCTTTTTGAGCCGCTTCAAAGGCTGTTTTAATCGCCTCAGAATCATCCGACTCCAATGCTGTTTTAACACTGGCTAGCGCTGTTTCAATTTTTGCTTTGGTTTCATCGCTAATTTTATCCTTACCGTCGGATACCATTTTTTCGGTATTGTACACAAATGAATCCGCTTCGTTGCGCACTTCAATCGTGGCTTTTTTCTTTTCATCATCGGCTGCATTTTGCTCAGCCTCCTGGGTCATACGCTCCACATCTTCCTTAGATAAACCAGAGTCCGTTGTAATTGCCGTTGTTTGTTCTTGGCCAGTGCCCTTGTCTTTAGCTTTTACATTTAAAATTCCATTGGCGTCAATATCAAACGTAACTTCAATTTGAGGCACACCACGGGGGGCTGAGGGAATCCCGCTCAAGGTAACCTCTCCCAACAATCGGTTGTCTTCAGCCATGGCACGCTCCCCTTGGAATACTCGCACCTGTACGCTGGTTTGATTGTCCGCTGCTGTTGAAAACACTTGGCTTTTGGAGGTTGGAATGGTGGTGTTTTTTTCAACCAACTTTGTCGCCACCCCACCCAATGTTTCGATGCTCAATGACAACGGCGTCACATCCAACAAGACCACGTCTTTGACATCTCCAGATAATACAGCACCTTGAATTGCCGCGCCCATCGCCACGACCTCGTCTGGGTTAACCCCTTTGCTCGGTGCTTTACCGAAAAATTTCTCAACGGCATTTTGAATGGCTGGAATTCGGGTCGTGCCCCCAACCAAAATGATTTCATGAATATCTGACTTATCCAAACCGGCATCGGACAAGGCCACTTGACACGGTGTCATGGACCGTTCAATCACATCGGCAATCATTTGTTCAAATTTTGACCGAGGAAACTCCAAATTCAAATGCTTTGGGCCTGTATTATCCGCAGTAATAAAGGGCAAGTTAATCGCTGTTGTTTTTGCACTAGACAGCTCGATTTTTGCTTTCTCTGCAGACTCTTTTAACCGCTGCAATGCCATGTGATCTTGACTCAAATCAATGCCCTGGTCTTTTTTGAATTCCGAAATTAACCATTCAATAATCATTTGGTCAATATCATCACCACCCAAATGCGTATCCCCATTGGTCGACAACACTTCAAAAACACCGTCGCCGATTTCTAAAATAGAGACGTCGAATGTCCCACCCCCAAAGTCATACACGACAATTTTTTGATCATTTTGCTTATCTAATCCATAGGACAACGCAGCCGCAGTGGGCTCATTGATGATCCGCAACACCTCTAATCCTGCAATTTGGCCGGCATCTTTAGTGGCTTGCCGCTGACTATCGTTAAAGTATGCCGGAACCGTGATGACGGCTTGATCCACGGATTCTCCCAAGTAGGCTTCCGCATCGGCTTTTATTTTTTGCAATACTTTTGCCGAGATTTCCGGAGGCGTATAGTCTTTCCCCGCCACTTCAATAGTAATAACCCCATCTTTTCGATGCCCAACTGTGTAAGGCACCATTTTTTCTTCACTACCGATTTCATCCTGCCGACGACCCATGAATCGTTTCGCTGAATACACGGTATTTTCTGCATTAGTTACGGCTTGTCGTTTAGCTGACGCGCCAACTAAAACCTCATCACTGGCGAACGCGACTACGGATGGCGTTGTGCGATTGCCTTCTGCGTTGGTAATGACAACCGGCTCACCCCCTTCCATAACCGCTACGCATGAGTTGGTTGTTCCTAAATCAATCCCTATTATTTTTTTTCCCATTGTTTATATCTCCTTTCCTAGTTTTTTCTCTTCTGTTTCTTGCTCAGTTATCGCTTTTGATTCCAATGAATCGGTTGCCGGTCCGGTGGACACAATTACCATGGCTGGCCGAACAATCCTATCGTGGTAGGCATAACCTGTTTGCGCCACCTGCACAATATAATTGGCAGGTACAGTATCCGATGCCACTTGGCTAATCGCCTGGTGACAATGCGGGTCAAATTCTCCGTCTGCTTGAATCAAAACAACGGATGATTTTTCTAATAAACCCACCACCTGCTGTTGAATTAATACAAACCCAGACATCACCGATTCCGTATCCGCTTGATTTTCCTTAGATTGGTCCGCAAACGCCATGGCTTGGTCAAAGCCATCTAAAATTGGAATCAAATCTTTAATAAACCCCTCAAGGGCATACTTGACAGCGGTCTCTTTATCCTGCTGCAAGCGACGCTTAAAGTTTTCACTCTCAGCTCGAACACGAAGCAATTGATCTTTATGCTCAGCGAGACCGGTTTCAAGCGCGGCTTGAATGACTTGATCTGCCTCAGCATCGCCTGGCGTTTGGGTTTGGGTTTGATTTTCCGTAGATACGGGATCATTCCCAGACTCCGATACGTGCTCACTCATAGTCAAAACCTCCTTACTTTTTATTTGTTTAATTTTATTACACTTGTGTCTTATTTATGAACAGCGAATTGCTGATTCTTTTGCTTGTTTTAGTGTACCACACGTAATGACACTGTATCGACCTTGTCATACTCTTTGTTTGGTGCAAATTTTGTGCCAACCGGTTTAAGCATTGGTTGGTAGTGATGGCACCGGACCATAGCTTGCTATATGAATTAAACTCCTTGGATCCGCCAGTCGGGACCGCAACACATAAAACTGATTGCCAAAGTCAAAGTGCCACCACTCATAGGGAAAATTGGTAAACCCAGCACGTGTCATCACTGAAAATAACAACCGGCGATTGTCCTGTATAGGCGAATCGTGTCCTTTAAAATAATTGGTATGGGCCCGGTCACTAAAATCATCAAATTCCGTACCCATATCCAAAGGGTCCCCGTTGGCGTCTACTATCGTCACGTCCACCGACCCGCCAGTCAAATGCGGGGATGGGCATTTCGGATCGTCCGACGGCAGTGATACAAAATTTTGAGTTTTAATGGTTGCAAGACGGTCAAATTTAGCCTGATCTGCATCGGTACGGCGGTTATTAAACAACCGTTTCTCCTCCGGCGACGCCCACGCCGATTCATCCGCACACAGTGTTGCCTTGTAGGCATCAAACAATGCCTGTTGCACCAAAATGGGGCGCCACCCATCCCACACCTGCACCTTGTAGCCTGGATGCGTCACTTCCAAATACTGTTGAGCCAACAGAAGCTTGTCTAGGACCCCCTTTCGAACATAGATCTCCGGCAACGCGCCGTGAATGCCCTGATCATAGTACGCCGATGACACCACCAACCCACTATCCCCAATGGAAACCAGGGACTCACCCGTGTCTTGAATCGGTATTGTTTTCCAACTCAATGACCACTGAGCCAAGAAGTCCTGATCAATAGACTGATCAGAATCAGTGCGGGAACTCTTTTTGCTACTCATTTTGTATTCACACGAATAGACTCTTTCACTAATGTTCACGCAAACGCTGTTTCCAAACGCATCCCGCGGGACCCTTTTACCAACATACACGCATTCTGTATTGCGTGTTGGTTTAAAAATACAGACAGGGCATCGGCATCATCAAAATGCAAGCACTCCAAACCGGATTTGACCGATTTAAAGCCATGCCCCACTAAAATTACCTGATCAAACGCATGCGTTTTTAATTGATTTACAATGGCCAAATGCTCGGACTCAGACCCGGCCCCCAATTCAAACATATCCCCCAAAATTACCCATTTGGCTGTTGCTGGGTAGTCCGAAAAATACTGCACCATGGCGGTCATACTACTGGGATTGGCGTTATAGGCATCGAGAATCACGGTATTGGATCCCCATTCAATGACTTGGGATCGATTGTTATCCGGCACATAGGCTTCAATCGCCGCTTGTATCTTAGGTAGGGGCACCCCCGCATGCAGCCCCATACACGCTGCTGCGGCAATATTATCTGATTGAAATTGCCCCAGCAATGCCGAGCAAATAGCCACAGTCTCTTGCGTATGCGTGTCGCGTAAAGACACGGACACTCGGGGATAGGATGCTGTAACGGCCGACACCACTCGAACAGCCGTGCCCGCCGGGTTCGTTTGGGAATAGCCAATGTAGGGCAGCCCCTTCAACTGTTCCATGAGTATAGCGTCATCACAATTAACAATGGCCGTGCCTGAATGCGCACGCAAATATTCATATACCTCACAATTCGCTGCAATCACACCGGCTATAGACCCATACCCTTCTAAATGATCTTTGCCACAATTGGTAATTAAGCCATAATTTGGTTGCGCAATGCCACACAGCAACGTATGCTCCCCAGGGTGGTTCGCTCCCACTTCAATCACGGCA
Organism: bacterium UBP8_UBA6595; assembly: GCA_002433595.1. GTDB lineage: Bacteria > Margulisbacteria > Marinamargulisbacteria > UBA6595 > UBA6595 > UBA6595. The sequence goes on from DJIL01000018.1 coordinate 15,294, forward strand.
TACTGACAAGATTTTGGAATAGCTAAAATACTTAACGGCACCCCAATATGATTGTTTAAGTTCCCCATTGTCGCCTGGGTCGTGTACTGAGCCCCCAGCACGGCAGCCACTAAATTTTTGGTCGTTGTTTTTCCATTAGATCCCCCCACAACGATAACCGTTGTTTCCGTTAATGTTTGACGATACCCTCGGGCTAATTCGTGTAATGCTGTTTCTGTATTATCAACCAACAGACATCGCGCATCATACTGATAGGCAGGATCCTCAATAACCGCGTACGCTGCACCATGATCCAAAGCCGCCTGGACGTACCGATGCCCATCTGTATTTTTTCCGTGCAAAGCAAAAAAAACTCCCCCTTTTTGAATCGTACTTGAATGAATCGAAACAGAAATTGATCCCTTCATTATGGCAAGGAGTGACTGCATGTATTTGGTAGGATAACCAACTTTGCATGGACGGTCAAACTGAGATAGACTGTTAGCATGAAAGAATTAATTAAAAAACACGAGTCCCAGCGACCCGTTTTGTTGATTATTATGGACGGGATTGGTATTGGAGATGGGGACGAATTCGATGCCGTGCACTGTGCAAAAACCCCGCATTTGGATGCCCTCTATGAGTCCGAGCTGTTTTGCACACTGAAAGCCCATGGCACTGCTGTAGGCATGCCCAGTGATTCCGACATTGGTAATAGTGAAGTGGGGCATAACACCTTGGGAGCGGGGCGCATCATTCCTCAAGGCGCTAGTTTGGTTCAATCGGCCATTGACACCCGGTCGTTATTTCGAAGCGATAGCTGGACAACCGCCATCCAAACCGTGAAAAACAATACTAGTACCTTGCATTTAATCGGGTTGTTATCCGACGGCAATGTTCATGCGCATTTGGATCACACGATTGCCCTGATTCAAGCCGCAGCGGACGCGGGGGTTTCGCGGTGTCGGCTGCACATTTTATTAGATGGACGAGACGTCGAGCCCCAATCGGCCTTGGGCTATTTGGATCGTTTGGATGCCATTTTAGCCCCCATTAACACACGCTACGATTATCGCATTGCCTCGGGCGGTGGACGCATGCGGATTACAATGGATCGCTACAATGCGGATTGGTCCATGCTTGAGCGGGGTTGGAACACCCACGTATTGGGACTTGGCCCCCAGGTATCCAGTGCCCGAGACGCCATTAAAGCAGCCTATGCAAAATACCCCGATATTACAGATCAAGATATTGATCCATTTGTTGTGGTTGATGCCAAGGGTCCCGTTGGATGCATTGCGGACGGCGACGCCGTTTTACTAACCAATTTCCGTGGGGATCGATCCATTGAACTCGCCCAGTGTTTTGACACAGGCGAATCGTTTAATCGATTTGACCGAAAGCGGGTACCGGACGTTTTTTTTGCTGGTATGATGCAATACGATGGGGACTTATCAATTCCCCGTCACTTTTTAGTCCCTCCCCCCAGAGTTGAAGACCCCTTGAGCCAGTACCTATGCGCCAGTGGCATCCGTTCATTTGCCATCTCTGAAACCCAAAAATATGGCCATGTCACCTACTTTTGGAACGGAAACAAGTCGGGTTATGTGGATCCATCGCGTGAACACTACGTTGAAATTCCCGGGGATCCCCGGCCCTTTGATGAACAGCCAGCCATGCAATCTACGGCCATTACCGATGCGGCGATCGACTGTATTGCTTCGGGTCACTATGGCTTTGGACGCATTAACTTTCCCAATGGCGATATGATTGGGCATACTGGCAATTTAGCGGCAACGATTCAATCGGTTGAAGCTGTCGATCACTGTGTAAATCGACTGGTTAACGCCATGACCGCTTGTGGGGGCATTACCGTTATTGTTGCCGATCATGGGAATGCCGATGCGATGGGGAAACGCGATGCCTCCGGTCGCGTAACCCCAAAAACGGCCCACACCTGTAATCCGGTTCCTTGCTGCATTGTAAATGCGCCTGAGTTTACACTCTTGCCGGTTGACGCCCCTGGTCTTAGTCATATTGCGAGCACTTTATGCACACTAATGGGTTACACATCGCCTCCGGGGTTTGACCCGTCCTTGGTCACTCACCGATGAAAGATTTAAGCACACAATTAGCCATTCTCACGGACAGCGTGGCCGAAATTGTTCCGTTGGATGCGTTTAAAGTCAAGCTAGCGACCGCCATTGAGACCCAAACGCCTTTACGCATTAAGTTTGGCGCCGATCCCTCCCGACCGGATTTGCATCTGGGGCACACCGTTGTTTTGCGCAAGTTGCGCCAGTTTCAAGACTGTGGGCATCACGTTGATTTTATTATTGGTGATTTTACGGCTAGCATCGGCGATCCGACGGGCCGAAATAAAACACGCCCACCGTTAACAGCTGCCGATATTGCCGCCTATTCTGAAACTTACCAAGCCCAGGTCTTTCAGATTTTAGATCCGAAAAAAACCACGGTTCATTACAACAGTCATTGGTTGGGAGCCTTGTCTCAAACGGATTTAATTCGTTGGTTATCCACGGTGACTGTTCAGCAATTGTTGGCACGCGATGATTTTACCAAACGGTATCACAGCCAAGTACCCATTCACTTGCATGAATGCTT
>DJIL01000042.1 GCA_002433595.1 bacterium UBP8_UBA6595
CTCGATTGGACATCATCTTGGATGGATTGGGTGGCATCCATCGGCATGCCATCGCGCTCATCAATCACCCCATCCCCATCACTATCTACTTCACTGGTTAACCCCCACTTTTTGGACAAATAATAATTAAGATAAATAATTTGATCGCTTGATAACTCCGTATCAAACATTAACACCTCCGCAACACGCCCATTAAAATTCCCCACCTGCATATCTGTTCCCGCAACATTTAGCGCTGCCCCGGTATTCAAAGAACTTGTTTGCACTAATTCTTCTGCATTAACAAACATTTTGGTCTGACTAATCGTCGCATTGACTGGGTTTTGAAAGCCAATAATATTAAATTGATTAAGAACAGGAGGATTGTCTTCATACAACACATAGGCGTTATGAAACCGAGACCCAGTTTCCATTGTTAATACAATTTTATCTCCCGCATTGACTAGCGAAGAATTTAAAGAAAAATAGTTTTGGCCATTTGCAATGCTGCTAGGGTTTATAACCAAAAACAGCGTTCTTCCGGTTGTTCCTCCTGTGATAAGGTTGCTTGAAAAGTATTGATTGTTCGCAGTATTCATACTAATACTATGGGTTGTGGAATCAAAAACTGGTTGACTTGCTCCATTTAATGCATTGAGTTCATTGCCCTTACCGCTTAAATCCAACCACGTACTAATTTCGGACCCATTGCTTAACCCCGTGTTGTTGTTGGCGTTAATGTTTTTGGCATCGAGCCATAGTTCAAGGTTGCCTTCAATACTATCGAGAAGCGAAGTTGCTCCCGTTTCATTATCAACCGCATTGGAAAGGTCCGGTATTACCGTAATTGTAACTGTAGCAATGCGCGACTCTTGATTGATCGTATCCGTCGCTTTGTACGTAAACCTGTCAATGCCCGTGAAACTTGCATGGGGCCTATAGCGTACCTCCGGACCATTCGTGCCCCCCAAAAATTCGACATCACCGTTCGTTGTTGCCACAATCGAATACGTAAGCGGATAATCATTAATACTTTCCCCTACCAACGTCACATTAACGCTAGCCCCTTGAGTCACCACTCCGCCGCTTACGTCGCTGGCTGTTACTTGTATTCTATAAACTGTTGCCGTTGTATTGAATGTGGTAGAAACGCCATTATTCAAAAACGACAAAACGACTGGCACGTCACCCTGTACACCTGCTGCCGGTGTAAACGAAAACCCATTTCCCGCTAACTTAATGTTTAGATTATCGACAGCCATAGTTTCGGACGAAGAGTCTGAACATAATTTTAATTGCAACGGCAACTGACCATTGCCATCCAGCTGTGTGGTTAACAATAACGGGTTCGTTGCAGGGTCTGACATTGACGATGTCGCCGATGAATTAGCCGTACCACTCCCGTAACACTTGCCTGAATACCCGTATCGGTAAATTTCTGACGATCCGTTTAACACACTAAAAAAGTCCTCATTTAACTCCCACCCGGACCCTAAAATTAGGTCCATCTCAATTATCACACTTGCATTTGCATTTTCAACCCCAAAGTCAAACGTTTTTGTACCGGTACTGGGCTTTCCGGAGTTTAGTCTAAGGGTTTGATTGGAAATGGAAATCCCGCTACCACCAGAAGCCCAGCCGCTATTGGACTCAAAATTGTCTGTAAAACTGTTGTTAGAAAGTGCCGCCAATCCATATGACGGGCCTACCCCAACGGAATCCAACAATCCAAACAATGTTCCCATATCAACATTTAGAGAGGCCTCTGTTTCTAATAGCACAAACCCATCGTTTTGAAACGTAAGCACCACCTCCTTGCTCTCGCCCTCTCGTTGGCTAATGACAAATGAAGCACCCGGCGTCCCACTACCAATATTAATTGACGGCAATGGGCCCGCCACTGTGCCCCCCACTGTTGCAAGCACAAACTCGTCCCCATTTTGCGGCACATACCCCTCCCCTAAACTAATATTGAAAACAACGTTTTCAGAAAACGTCAGTGTATCGGATACTATATAGTGTCTGAAATCATCGATTGGTGTTGTACCCCTTAATACAAAATTAACCGACTGGTTTGGCAAAAATGTTACTACATCCGCTTCACCACTAAATACCGATAACGTGTTGTTGCTATATGAAAACTCGTAGTCGCTTAAATTGACTGGGAATCCCTCATTACCCCCGTATACATAAAAATAACGACTTAAATCTGTTGTGAACGCGGCTTGCGAACCGCCTTTCCATGACACGGTCATTGTATCCCCAATGCCGGCTTCGCCATGAATAATAATAATGGGATAGGGGGTATTGGCGACCAAGGACTGGCTCCCTGACTCTTCTTGTGAACCATGCTTCCCCCCATTATCCACCAGTGTGCTAAACGAATCCCCTACTTTAATTCTGACATGAGAGGCGTCATCTGAATTGGTTTTAAAGGTGTAACTTCCCGTTTCTGGGGGAATGAATACCCCTTGCCAACGATTGGTATAACTATCCCCACTGTCGCTGTACGAAATTAATATATTCTGCTCTGTCTGTGTGGGCGACTTTCCATCAAACCAGGTAAATGAATCATCGTAATAACCGCTAAAATATTCCCGGAGAAGCCCCGGCTCAAATAACAACTTCACTGTTGCCACCAATTCCGTTTTACCAGAAACGACTCGCTGTGAAATAGTAAATCTTAAGTTATCGGGGATCCCGCGCCAGGCAATCTTTTGAAACGCACCCGTAATGCCACCGGTTGCTACCGCTAAAATGAATTCTTGATTCAGCGTCACGGTGTAGTTATTGGAAACAATAATATTTAATGTGGCCGTACTATTAATTGCCATGCTATTGCCCACTATGTATTGGTCATAATTATCCGATGGCACTGCCCCCCAAATTTCCATATCTAATTGACTGTTTGCGGATACAACCAAATCATCCACTATTGTTTGTCCCGGTGATTCTCCTGGGCTGTGTGTAGCTCCTTCTAAGGTAAACCGGCCGCTTATGCGTCGGACTTTTAACTTTGACTTGCCCCTTAAGAAAACCGCGCCTTCAAT
>DJIL01000016.1:0-11369 GCA_002433595.1 bacterium UBP8_UBA6595
TCTTTTCAATAGCTACTTTAGAGCCTCTCAAGCTATTTTAGAGCATCTCACAAATTTGCCAAGGGTGGTGGCAAAAGCGGCACGCCAACTAAACCAAAATGGGCATTTTTTATCTGCCATACCCTCTGAAGGCGGATTCCTTTGGGGTGCTTCATGGAGAATGACCACAGGGATAGAGTTCTATCTTAAACATAGACTAAACTATGGAAATTTAATGAGGCATGAGCATATAAACAATTTTTCAGAAATAGAGTGTTTTTTAAAAATTATTTTTCAAAAAGTTCATAAGAAGTATCTAGGCATCAGCGGAAATCTATCTTTCTATCAATTTTTTGAATGCTCTGATCCTAAACTAGAAATCTGTAATGAATTGTTGGGCCTGCAGTCTAAATAATTAAGGAATTAAACCAAAAAAAATTTAGCTAACTACTGGCGTGATCCCCATAAATTGTATCAATAATATACAACGGTCGCTGTTTGGATTGTTCATAAATACGCGCAATATACTCACCAATAACCCCCAAACAGAGTAATTGAACACCCCCTAACAACAACACTAACAGGACCAACGAGGTCCATCCAGTAATCGTTTTGCTCAAAAAAACATGCTGATATAACGCATAAACGCCATAAATAAACCCCAGGGCACTCGTTAGCACCCCCAACACACCGACGCAGCGCAACGGCATGGAGGAAAATGACGTAATTCCATCCAACGACAACATCAGCATACGCAATAACGAATACTTTGTCTTCCCCGCATACCGACAATCCCGCTGATACAAAATATGACCCTGCTTGAAACCAATCCAAGGTGTCATGCCACGCAACAACCGATGCTGCTCCGGCATTTGATTCATAATATCCAACACGCGTCGCGAGACCAACCGAAAGTCCCCCACAGCAATCGGTGTGGGGCTCATTTTATTGAGTATCGCATAAAACAACTGGGCTGTTTTTAATTTAAACCAAGGGGCTCCCAATTGGCGCTCGGGCAACGCATAGACAACATCGTATCCCGAGGCGTAGTGTTTATATAATGCGATAATGCACTCCGGTGGATGTTGCAAATCCCCATCCATGGTCACAATGGCTTGGCCTGTTGCAACGGACAACCCCGCTGTAATCGCCAACTGGTGCCCAAAATTACGGGCTAAGTTTACACATCGAACATGGCTCTGTTTCTGGGCATACGCAATCAACTGTGCCAACGAATCGTCCGTTGAGCCATCATTAACAAAAATTAACTCGCACTCAGATTGAAAGGCAATGCCTGAAGACTCAATGTCTTTAAACACGTGTTCAAATCGATCAAACAACTCATTGAGCAGAACCGATTCGTTGTAAATGGGAACCACTATTGATAAAACAATCATGGCCCAATCACCCGAATACGCCCATAGGCTTGCGTTTGAATACTGTTTGACTGGTACTCCGGAAGCCTCGTTTGCAGCATTGCCCATCGATCGTGTGCAGCATCCAGATTATAGTCTTGGGCGACTCCCATTCGACGAACCCCCGTTGTTGGCGATAACACCATCGGAAAGTCAATAACAAGATCCGGATAAACGCCATCACTATCTCCCGATAACCATCGGTCAATGTGTCCATACTGATTGGGATTGAAAAACCAAAAGTATGGTGTCCCGATAATGCGTTTATTCGCTAAACTATCCCCCAAAACAAGTTCTATTTTTTTCTGAACCAGCGCAATCGATTCATTCCCTCTGTTTTGGAACAACACATACCCATTTCCAGCAACATTATTCAACAAATAAAGAATTCCAATTCCAAGAATAAACCGATGCTTACAACCACTTGTATCAGCAAAAACCCCCATATAAAGCACCAATGCAAGGCTCACACTATATGAAAAATGCATTTTAAAAAATGGATCAAATACAACAAACAAGCCCACAAGCGTACCGATTCCCATGATTGACAACCGCTTTAAATCCAGACGATGCGGCGTCACCACCCATGGCAACAGAAAAACCAAACTTTCAAAGAGTAAACAGTACAAACGCTTAACCCCCAAAGAATAATCAAACACAAACTGTTTCAATTGCCCACTCCATCCCCACCACCCACCAGCCAATCGTCCCGACTCACTTTCTTTCACCAAAAAGTCCCAAAAATTAGCATCAGACAATCCCATGAATGCCATTAAAAAAATCACAAAAACACTCGCATTCCCCAACACATAGTATATACCGGGCAACCAAGCTCGCGCCTTGACTTGATCCCATACAATCAAACTACCTAAAACAACACCCGGCACAAGCATTGTGGGATGGCACCAAAACCCCACCATTGCCATGGCCCCACAGCCAATTAATGCCCCTGTATTTTGCCGATTATTTAGCCAGTTCATATAAAAATACAGCATTGCAAACACACAAACTATCGTCATGGATTCGGGTCGAATACGCCTAAAGATAATAAAAAAGTTATTATTCGCTATAAATAAGCTCGCCCCAAAGATTAAGCCTATACTATGCCGAATATTCACCTGCCACAGGCATCGAAGAAAAACCCCCAAACCAAGAACGCCCAAACAAACACTCAAGAATCGCAACTTAAAAAACGATACCCCCACAATCTTCATCCATACGGACATAAGCCATGGATACCCAAATAATAAATCACCACCCCGAAACCCAAACAAGTCATTGTAAATGGACCCATGCATCGCAAGGTTAAATGCCGTGTTGGCATACCAAGGCTCATCGATAACAACACCCGGGTACCGATCAAGAAAACTAGTATACAAAAGAACCAAAATGCTAGCCATTAAGCCAAATAAAAGAACCCACGACCATCGTTTTGGATAAATCATACCAGAAACATTATATCAGAGTCACCCCCCACCGCCGCTAGCCCCTGAAAAATTAAATGAGGGTCAAAATAATCCAGATCTAGCGCATCGTGAAGCACTGTCATACCCGTTCCCGTGCCAATGATCGCAATGCCCGGGTGCGAGTCTCGATACGCCGAAATAAACCCCGATAACGTATACACCGCGCTGCGGTACAAGCCAATTTGAATGGCTTCTTGGGTCGTCTGGCCACAGTAGCTATCTGTTGGCTCCACCCACACATCGGGTAATTGCGCCGTGTAGCGATGCAAGGCTTTCGCCGATAACGCCAATCCGGGCAAAATAACCCCCCCTTGGTATGTTCCCTCCACATTCACATAGCACAGGGTGGTCGCGGTTCCCGAATCAATCACCAAACAGGCTCCCTGCGCGTGCCGATACCCTGCTAAGGCTGTGGCTAATCGATCCGCGCCCACTTGCTGGGGCTCTGGAATACCCACGTGAATGTCTGGAATCGTGTCCGAGCTTACAAATAGACATCCCGACTGGTTGGCAAACAATGCGGTACTTTGAGGCACAACCGACGCCACCACATACCGATCGCTGGTTGGCAACATTGCGAGTGAAAACGCAGGCGTCTGGCACGCCGCCACCGGACCCAATTGACCATTGGTCACCCCACACCACTGGGTCATGGAATTGCCAATATCCACCAATACCGTCATACCGGTGTATCGTGAACAGCCTGTAAGATAGTATGCACCGCTTGCGTTGCACCCCTACCTGAACTGGCCGCCATCGCCGCACGGTAAGCCGATGCCCGCGCCAATACCATCGTCACCATCGCTTGGACTCGATCGGGTGTTAAAGCGGCCTGATCAATTACTTCACACATCCCCTTACTTTGAAAGTATCGGGCATTATCAATTTGATCCCCCCGACTGTATTTAGCCGGTAATGGCACCACAATGTGCGGGCATTGATAATACCGCAATTCCGATAACGATCCCGCCCCACCCCGACACACGACCACATTCGCCATCGCCAACCAATCGCCAAACCCCTCGGCTATATAATTCACCGGATAATAACCCGGTTGCGCCTCCGGTAACGGGCCATTGCCGACAACATGCGCCACTTGGAAGTGCGCTAATGCTCGGGGTAGCCAATCCGCAATGCAGGCGTTAATTGCCGCCGCCCCTAAACTGCCACCAAACACCACCACCACCGGCCGATCTAGTTGAAAGCCACACTGCAAACGCCCCCGGGCGCCATCGCCTTGCTGAATACCTTGCCGCAATGGAATCCCCGTCACCACCGCTCGATTCGGCCACCGCAATAGATTGCGCGTCTCCGGTACGGCTAAGCAAATCGTCTGCGCCATATACTGGGAAATGCGTGTGGTTAAACCGAGTGTCACATCCGATTCGTGGATAATCACCGGAATACGCAACACCCAAGCCGCAATCACAACCGGCAAGGCCACATACCCTCCCTTTGAAAACACAACCGTTGGCTTCAAGCGCCGCAAATGAAGGAATGCCTGCGCAATCCCAATTAAAACTTTAATCCAATCCAATCCGTTTTTCAGGCTGAAATACCGGCGCCATTTTCCCGCCATAATGGGGTAAAACGGGTACCCGGCTAATGCCCGAGATTCCACGCTACTATAGCCCCCAATATACGCACCGCCCACACGTTCTAATAATGCCATGTTCGGACCAATATGGCCCATCGTACCGCCGCCAGTAAATACAATCATATCTATGTACTAGTATATCAGGTATAGTAATATTAGCGTATGACATCACAAAAACTACCGCATTATCCGCTTGACGACACGCAGCGTCAGGCTATTGTTTCTTGCTGGCTAAAGCAGTTATCCCGTAGCCCTCATTTTGCCAGCACAACCCCTCAGTTTCACGAAACATCGCATCAATTTTTAAGCAATGTTTTGCACGCTACGGCCAACAAATCTTACCCCAGTGTTGATACTGAGGCCCTATCCGAATCCTTTAGTATTTGGCACACCATACTCAGCGATTTGCGAAAAAAGGGCTTTACCACTCGGGACAGCGCTTTGCTTATTTTTTCATTAAAATCTGGAATTGCTGATTACTTAAATGCAAACCCAAACCCAGCATTGGCTAAAATAACGCCCTTTTTGGACTTGTTCGCACGCTTGACCTTTGAAATTTATTCGGCTGAGCACGATGACATCGTTCAGCAACAATCCGATCAAATTGCCTATTTGCAAGACCACAAACTCACCCTGTCTTCAACCCTATTAGCCAGTCAAAGCCCCACTATGGCAACGGTTTACAAAGCCATTGGCCTAATATTAGAAAACGATGTCACAGTATTGCTACAGGGGGAAAGCGGCACCGGCAAAGATGTGTTGGCTCGGCTCATTCATAGCAATTCCTCTCGGAAAGGCAAACCGTTTATTACCATAAACTGTGGCGCCATTCCCAAAGACTTAATCGAATCCGAACTGTTTGGCCATGAAAAAGGGGCCTTTACCGGCGCAGAAGCAAAGCGATTGGGCAAATTTGAATTAGCCAATGGAGGCACCCTCTTTTTAGATGAAATTGGCGAGCTGAGCCTCGATTTACAAGTCAAACTCTTGCGTGTCATTCAAAACCGGACCATCGAACGCCTGGGTGGCAGTCAATCCGTACCCGTGGATGTACGCATTGTCGCTGCAACGCATATTGATTTGGACGCCGCGGTTCACGCTAAAACCTTTAGACTGGACCTGTTCTATCGGCTTAATGTATACCCCATTTTAGTTCCCGCATTGCGCAACCGAAATGAAGACATTATCCCCTTAGCTAACTTTTTTATCAAGCTCTATTGTGACCAGTTTAAGTTGCCGCTTAAATCTCTAGGAAATGATGCAAAAGCCTACTTGCTTAACTACGCGTTTCCGGGCAATATTCGTGAGTTAGAAAATTTAATTCAACGCGCCGTCATCATGAGTCCAAGTACAATAACCGCCCTAATTTTACAAACCAAGCCGGGTGAATCTCGCCCAATCCCCCTGGCCTTATCAGAGCCACGGGCGGACGCCCCCTCATCATCTGAAATTGTTACCCTTGCGGATCTGGAATCAGCGGCTATTCAAGCGGCCTTGAAAAAAAAATCCGGAAACGTTAAACAAACAGCCGATGCCCTTGGAATCTCCCGAACGACCCTTTATAATAAAGCCAAACGTTATGAAATACCGCTTTAGTTCTACCCTGAGTTACTGGCTGGCTGTTGCCTGCATCGCCTGTAGCCTAGCGTCGGCCACGTCTGCGGCTGTCACTAGTCTTGAAGACTTAAAAGCAACCAGCCGCGCCTTTAATCGTGTGGCTGAAGCCGGGATTGATGCGGTTGTTAATATTAGCGCGACTCAAAAACACGCCCAGACCCTCCCCAATCAGTCCTCAACAGATCCCTTTGATTTTTTCTTTGGCGACAACTTCTTTAACGAGCACTTTCAACAACCGCCCGCCAACCAAACAAGTTTAGGATCGGGTGTTTTAGTCGAAGACAGCGGGTATATTTTAACCAACCACCATGTGATTAGCAATGCCGCAGACATCACAGTGACCTTGTCTGACAAAAATGAGTTCTCCGCCACACTTGTGGGTAGCGACCCCCGCACCGATGTTGCCGTATTAAAAATTAACCCAACAACCAAGCCACTACCCGCCATTACCTTGGGGAATTCGGACGCCTTACATGTCGGGGACTGGGCCATTGCCATTGGGAGCCCCTTTGGGCTGTCTAAATCCATGACCGTAGGCATTATTAGTGCCACCGGTCGCTCCAACGTCGGTATTGTAGACTATGAAAACTTCATTCAAACGGATGCCGCAATTAACCCCGGTAATTCGGGGGGAGCCTTGCTTGATATCGACGGCCGTCTCATTGGCATTAACACGGCTATCTTTACAAAAAGCGGTGGCTACAACGGAATTGGGTTTGCCATTCCCATTAATTTAGCCAAGAAAGTAATGAGCGACATTATTGCCCATGGGCACGTCATTCGGGGTTGGATTGGCGTTATTATTCAACCCATCACCCCCGATTTAAGCCAGCAATTAGGGCTGGCCTCCAATGCCGGTGCCCTTATTAGCGACCGTGTTCCCGATGGACCTGCTGATGTGGCTGGCATTCGACAAGGTGATGTCATCACCCACATAAACAACCGTCCTATTCGAGATTACCATGACCTGCGTAATCGCATCAGCCAATCCCCCATTGAAACACCCGTTAGCCTAACACTTATTCGCAAAAAAAAGACCCAAACCGTATCCGTTTTGGTTGCGCGCTTCCCCGATGATGTAGAAAAAATAGCCGCTGTTCATCACCCTGATACCCTGGGAATCCGTGTTGAAACTATTCAACCCGATACCCACCGCAACCCTAATTTATATGAGCAATCGGGAATCATGATCACCCAAGTCAGCCCCGATGGCCCCGCGGCTGGGGTATTAGAAACCGGCGATGTATTGCTTGAAATCAACAACACCCGAATTGAAACACTCAGCGACTATACAAAAACAATTGCCACGCTACCGCCTGGTAAAAAAGTGCTACTATGGATTCGCCGTGGCCGCTATTCCCAATACGTCGTAATTCGGCCGAAGTGATTAAGCGACCGACCGCTCCCTCTAGCCGTTTTCAATTAACGGCTTAGCCCCATGATCCATGTATTGCAAAATAACGGTCCAATATAGAACCAGAATTAAAATTGAAATGACCAAGTTGACCATAAGCAACATGGGTAAAGCCCCCCAAAAACCAATAAACGCAAAAACACTAACACAGCCAACTACAACCCCCAATCGCATAGACTGAATTATAAAGGCTGCCCCCATAGTAACACAGGCAAATGCAACCCATACGGTTACATCCAAGGCCCCATAAATACCCGACAAAAACAAAAACACCAGCGCAGGGTGCGCATTATTGCGATAATCCCACCAATAATGGGCCACCAAGCCAACCCCAAGCCCCACCAAACTATTAACCCCCACAAATACAACGCTTTGCATTAAGACAAACCCCTTAGCCACCACCAGCGCGTTGGCCAACAGCTGTTGAACAACGCCCCAAGACACAAATACGGATACATTTTTCTGAGGGCCTACCAAAAATTTCCAGGTATACCCTGATACCATTATAAATCCACGTCGCCAGGGCATTAGCCCCAAAATAATCACCCCAATGAGACTAATCACCGAATCCAGCATACCTACAGCTGATCAAGCTGAAACGCATCGTGCAACAACTGAGCAGCGGCTCCACCCTGATCTCGATCAATCGCACATGATATTTTTATCTCTGATGTTGAAATCAAATGAATATTCATCCCCGCTTTCCCCAATACATCAAAAACAGTTGCGGCTACCCCCGGCCGACTAATCATTCCCACGCCAACAACCGATACTTTAGCAATCTGTGTATGTTCGATCACAGACACACCTTTCAAGCTATCCGAGATGGATACGGCAATAGCCTTGGCCGACTGAGTATCTGACTGGGATACCGTAAACGTAATGGTGTTCGTGCCTTTATCTTGTGTGCTTTGCACAATCATATCCACACTAATATTAGCTGCCGCCAACGCACCAAATACCTGGGCCGCAATCCCTGGAATATCGGGCAATCCGCGCAAGGCAAATAAAACCTCATCTTCATTCACTGTAACACCGGTAACCGGCTGCTGAACTTCCATACCAATCTCCTTAACTCTTGTTCCTGATTCATTACTAAACGATGAGCGCACATGCAACTCAATGCCATTAATTTTGGCGCATTCCACTGCACGTGGATGCAATACCCGGGCGCCTAGCGATGCCAACTCCAACATGTCATCGTAACTGACCATTGGCAATTTACTCACCCCCCGAATAGACCGCGGGTCTGACGTATAAACCCCGTCTACATCCGTATAAATATCACACACGGCTACATTTAAAGCCGCCGCCAACACCACCGCCGAGGTGTCCGACCCCCCCCGCCCAATTGTGGTCACGTCGTTGCGTTTATTAACACCTTGAAATCCCGTAACAATCACCACCGAATGACTGGCCAATTCCTGGTGAATACGGGTCAAATCCACCCCAAGAATTTTGGCTCGTGAATACATCATCTCGGTTTTTATCCCGGCCTGCCCCCCTGTTAGCGATACTGCCGAACACCCTCGGGCATGCACCGCCATGGCCAACAACGATGCCGATACAATTTCTCCTGTTGCCACCAATTGATCATACTCCCGAGAACTTGCCGACTGAAACGCCTCTGGCACGTCTGTAACACGCATGGACTGAGCCAATTGAACCAGCTGATCTGTTGTAGACCCCATGGCACTCACCACGACCACCAAGCGATGCCCATCCGCCACACACTGGGCCAATCGATCGGCTACTGCATGCAACCGCTCCGTTGACCCAACCGACGTCCCTCCGTATTTATGGACTAAAATTGTTCGACTCATTCTTCTATTGTACCCAAATAGATGACAACACGTACAGAGTCCGCTATGATAAATGGATAAAGAACAATGACAAAAAGCAGCGATAATTCAAAAAAAACAGATCCCAAGCGCCCCTACTCATCTGCACTCGTCGATGGTGATGACCGGGCTCAATCTAGAGCTATGTTACGGGCCGTTGGCTTTACCGACGCCGACTTCAAGAAACCCCAAATCGGTATTGCCTCCACCTGGAGCCAAGTCACCCCCTGCAACAGCCACATCGATGCACTCGCCAAGCAGTGCCAAGTGGGGGTTGATGCGGCCAATGGCAAAGGCGTTATTTTTAATACCATTACCATTTCTGATGGCATTTCAATGGGCAGTCAAGGCATGAAATATTCCTTGGTTTCTCGGGAAGTCATCGCCGATTCAATTGAAACCGTCGTCGGTTGCCAAGGCTTTGACGGCGTGGTCGCCATTGGGGGCTGCGATAAAAACATGCCGGCGTGCATTATTGCAATGGCTCGGTTAAACCGTCCCGCGGTGTTTGTTTATGGCGGGACTATCTTACCCGGCTGTCACAACGGAAAAAACTTGGACGTTGTCTCTGTATTTGAAGCCGTGGGCGCCCACGCCGCTGGTAAAATTGATACCGCTACCTTTGAAGCCATTGAAAAAAAAGCCATTCCCGGCCCCGGATCCTGCGGCGGCATGTATACCGCCAATACCATGGCCAGTGCCATTGAGGCATTGGGGATGAGCCTGCCCAACAGCTCCGCTCAAACCGCTGTGTCTGAGGCCAAAAAACGGGATTGTGAACAGGCCGGCGAAGCGGTGCTCGCGTTGGTCAAACACACCATCTGCCCCCGAGATATTATGACCCGGAAGGCCTTTGAAAACGCCATTACTATTATTGTTGCTTTGGGGGGATCCACCAATGCCGTGCTGCATATGCTAGCCATGGCACACGCCACCGGGGTGGCCTTGGATTTGGATGATTTTACCCGCATTGGCCAACGGGTGCCGGTCTTGGCTGATTTGAAGCCCAGCGGAGCCTACAGCATGGCGGAATTGGTCGCCATTGGGGGCATTCGTCCCTTGATGAAACAGTTGCTCGACGCGGGTCTTCTGCATGGCGATTGTTTGACCGTGACAGGGAAAACCTTGGCCGAAAACCTGGCGCATGTGGCGCCGTATCCAGACGGGCAAACCATTATTCGCCCCCTAGATAACCCCATTAAATCCAGCAGTCATTTGGTTATTTGCTACGGCAATGTCGCCCCTGACGGCGCTGTGGCTAAGCTATCGGGTAAAGAGGGGTTGTCCTTTACCGGAAAGGCCCGGGTGTTTAATTCCGAAGAAGCCGCCATGGCCGCTATTTTGGATGATAATCCCACCCAAACCATTCAGAAAGGCGATGTACTTGTGATCCGCTACGAAGGCCCCAAAGGCGGCCCCGGCATGCGTGAAATGCTGTCCCCCACCGCCGCCATTATGGGCAAAGGGCTGGGGAATGACGTGGCCTTGATCACCGATGGCCGATTTTCCGGTGGCACCCACGGGTTTGTGGTTGGGCACATTACGCCCGAAGCCATGGTGGGCGGCCCCATTGCCCTGATTCACGACGGGGATTCTATTACAATTGATGCCCATGACCAAACGGTTATGGTGGATGTGGACGCTGACACCTTAGCCGAACGACGCGCCCAGTGGGTACCCCCAGCACCCAATGCCACCACGGGAGTCCTGGCAAAATACGCCCGATTGGTACACTCCGCCAGCGAAGGCGCTATTACGTAGCCCACCTGAATTAGTCGGTTACTAACTCATTAACTCCCCGGTGCCTTAATAGATTGAAAAAATTCGATGCGTTTTTTGCATACCGCTAGACGATAGCTATTATGACAAATTAATTTATTGTATTAACAGTTTTTATTTTTTTAAAAAGAGGAGTAACAATGTCAAACATTCATGCCAATTTAATTAACAATGCCACAAACATGCAAAGCCAATTGCTGGAGTTTTCACACCAGCTGTCTAACTTGTCGCTGAAATCTCTGGAGGATCAAGCCAGTTTTA
>DJIL01000016.1:11675-11943 GCA_002433595.1 bacterium UBP8_UBA6595
AGGATCAAGCCAGTTTTAAGATGATGGCAGTGCCTGAGTTTAAATCTGGAACGCTTGCTTCATCCCCTATTTCGCTTACCGAAGTCAAAATTGTTTTACCTAGTACTGATCCTAGTGCTGCTGCTGGTACTAATGTTAATTACTTTATTTTAATTGGGGACGCCGGTCTGCCTCTGTATTCTGACACTGCTTCTAAGTATAGTACTAGTACTACTAAGTTTGATTCCCCTACTGCCATAGCCTCCGCAACTAGCCCGCAAGCAACCGC
>DJIL01000031.1:0-17757 GCA_002433595.1 bacterium UBP8_UBA6595
ATTTTTAATTTAAAAACAGGTTTTTTGATTTGATTTTCCATCGGATGGCCGGAATCGGCACCACGGTTATCCGTGTTATTCGGCGGTGTATTGAAGTAGACGGTTTTGGGTGCCGTTTAAATTATGGATTTACTTAATTAACACATTCAAATTTCGAGCAATCGACACATACTGCAACGCCTCGCCAGTCTGCTTTTTATCTTATAATGATTCTGCTTCATTTGATCCTGATTCGGGCTCTGATTTTATCCTATTTGATTGACCCTCTTTTTTATAATTAAAATTATTAAATTATTAAATTATTTAGACAATTAAAAAAGTTTTGTTTACTGGTATTTAGTATTTTAATGTACTGGTGTACTATTAATTGTGTGACTATTATTAATATTAAAGCGTGGCAGTATACCATCCCTCTATCCCCTCCAATACGAATTCGAGAGACTCAATACGATACTCGATCTGGTTTTATGATTGGGCTCGTCACGGATTCTGGGTATGTGGGCTTTGGCGAAGTTGCCCCGCTACCGGGCATGAGCTTAGACACATTGACTGAGTGTGAATCAGCTTTCTTACAAATAATATCAATGCTATATTTTATAGAAACACCTCAAACGGTACCCGAACTCCTCAAAATTATTGACAGAATTCATCAGTCCCACCCACTACCAATTGCATTGCAGCATGGGCTAGAGATGGCTTTTCTGACCCTTATGTCTCATCAAAGTCAATGCTTGATTGCCCAGTTGCTTAACCCCAAATTCCAACCCATTATTCCCCGGCACTGCTTGCTCAATGGCTCATTTGAAACTGTACTAGACCGGTATCGAACCCAAAGCAAATTGGGTTACACCCGTTTTAAACTTAAAGTGGGCCATTTAAATGAACGGGATACTCGGCAACACCTGGTGGAGTTTTTTAAACAAGCCAATCCGGAGCATCGGTTTTGGCTGGATGCCAATCGGCAATGGCCACTCCAGACAGCGATAAACTTTGGGTCCAGTGTTCAAAACTTGCCCATTGAGTATATTGAAGAACCTATTGAGTGCAGCGATGAGCTATCCCAGTTTTATGAGGCTACTGGCATGACTATTGGGCTTGATGAAACCTTGATTGAAAACACAGAATCTTGGGACTTAAGCGGCGCATCGCATTTGATTATCAAACCCATGTGCGTGGGATTAAGCGCTATTATTGATTTATACACAGCCACGCAAAATACCCCAAAGCAGCTGGTAATCAGCTCCAGTTATGATTCGCCTATTACGCATTATTACTATGCCCAGTTATGCGCTGCCTTTTCAACACAATCCATTGGCCTGGACGCTCAGCTATATCCCAACCATCCGATGTATGCGACACCTTCGGTTGATTTAAATCAGTATGAGCCTCCTACGCACTATGACCTACCCCCCAATTTAGTACGCTGGACATTGCCATGATTGCTTGTCCAATTTATTTCTGGACAAAACTAACACCCACAGCCATTGCGATTGAAACGAAAAATACTCGCATTACCTATGCTGATTTGCATCAGCGCATTGAAGCAACTAAGCCCGAGTCTCGCCTAGTATGCGAGGACTCTTTTCAAACGATTATTCAACTCATAGCAGCCTTTCGGGCTGGGTATTGTGTCCAACTGCTAGATCCACAGTCTCGGCACTCGGTACCCGAAATCCCTGCACACTGGCACGCCAAGCCGACCCTGCCAAACACGTGGGGCATCACCGCTCCAAGCACGGTTATTTACACTTCTGGGTCCAGTGCCACACCCAAAGGTGTGGTGCATAGCTTGGAGCAGCATATTTGGGCCGCTTTAGGAGCCAATAAAGCCAATTGCTTTCAAGATACCGATGCTTGGTTGCTTAATTTGCCCCTGCATCATGTGAGTGGCCTGGGCATTGTGTTCCGATGTCTGGTGCGTGGCGCCCGGTTGGTAATGCCCGAAACCGCCCGTGATTTTTTAGCCGATGTGCATCGAGTGACCCATGTGTCTGTAGTGAGACCTCAATTGCAACGGATGATTGAGCAAGGCGGTAATTACACACACTTAAAGTATGTCTTGTTGGGCGGTAGTAGCTGCCCGGATACGGTGATTGATCGGGCACGTACGTGTGGCATTCCGGTTTCGGTTAGTTATGGCTTAACGGAAATGGGGGGACAGGTTGCTACCAGTGTGGGCGATGCGATGACGGGTACGGTATTGCCGTATCGAACGGTATATACTGAAAATGAACAAATTTATGTATCCGGTCGATGCCGATGCTTGGGGTATTGGACAGACGCTGGCATTGTGCTGCAAACCCATGCGAAGGGTGGCTTAGCGACTCGAGATTTAGGTCGATTTAAGGCCAATCAGCTCAGCGTAATCGGCCGGATGGATGCATTGTTTATTTCAGGGGGTGAAAATATTCAGCCCGAAGCGATTGAATCGGTGTTGCTGAGCCATCCGGATATTCGGGCATGCTGCGTGGCACCCAAGCCCTGTGAGCAGTACGGGCATCGTCCGGTGGCGTTTATAGACCCTATGGTGCCACATATTGGCACTTGGGCGACCCAGCATCTGCATCCCTACCAACGCCCGGTGGAGTATCGCGCCTGGCCCTCTAATTGTTCACCCGCTAAACCCGATCGGGCGAGATTGGCTAATAGACTACTCAATGGGATACCACCGACTAGTTATTAAGCCGTTGACGCTTATCTCTTTGTGTAGAAGTAACTAATCTTATGTGCTAAACGAGCTGCCGCATGAGCAACTGCGTTTTACATTTGGGTTGTACAAACTAAACCCAGAGCCGGTTAGGGCTTCTTTATAATCTAAAATAGACCCCGCAACAAACAAATAACTGCTTTTATCCACAAACACATTGGCTCCATCGAGCTGAAACAAACGATCTCCATCGGATTCGGCATCGGCTAAGGCTTTTAAATCCATGACATACGACTTGCCTGAACACCCATCATTGACAACTTTAATATACAGCCCATGGGCATCCGGTGCTTTATTTTCTTGCTTTAAAAACGTTTTGATTTTTTCAGCGGATACAGCCTCTATTTGAATGCCCTTAATCACACTTGCCTCAGGCACTGCCTCGGCATTGGATTTTACAAATACTTTTTTAACATCACCGCAATTCGTCATTGTATTTAGTTTACCAGGTTATCGAAACAATGGCGAATTAAAAAAACCGTCATTGGATTCGCTTTGATTCAATAATTTAATTAATTCTTCAATAGAATCCTCCCGAAGGTTTTTTCGCAATACCTGAATTTTTTTAGCTAAATCTGGCGACAATAACAGCTCTGACTTTCGTGTGCTGGATTGCATAATATCAATCGCTGGAAAAATGGACCGATTCGCTAAATTTCGATCCAAATGCAATTCCATATTGCCTGTACCTTTGAACTCTTCATAAATAATATCATCCATTCGAGACCCTGTATTGACTAAGGCCGTTGCAATAATTGTTAAACTGCCACCCGATTCAATTTGACGCGCGCCTCCAAAAAACCGTTTAGGTTTATGCAATGAATTAGGGTCTAACCCCCCCGATAGTGTCCGTCCCGATGGGGATACAACCAAGTTGTACGCGCGTGCTAGTCGTGTAATGCTATCTAGCAAAATCACCACATCTTTTCCGGACTCGACTAAACGCTTGGCATTTTCAAAGACTAACTCAGCAATACGCACATGCCGATGCGGTGATTCATCAAATGTGGAATAAATAACCGACCCCCGAACCGATCGCTTCATATCCGTTACTTCTTCGGGTCGTTCATCAATCAATAAGACTTTAATAATGCTTTCCGGATGATTCGCTGCAATACTGTTGGCAATACTTTTCATAATGCTTGTTTTCCCTGCCTTTGGGGGGGATACAATTAATGCCCGTTGACCATAGCCAATTGGTGCAAAAACATCCAGCATGCGACCGCTTAAGTTTTCGGCATCTGTTTCTAATTTTAGTTGCCTATCGGGATAAATTGGCGTTAAATCTGAAAATTTAGGTCGAACCTTCATTTGATTGGGTAAGGATTCGTTAACCGAATGAATCGCTTCAATTGTTCGTGTATAGTTACTGGCTTTTTTCTCTGAATAACTAAAACAAAGGCCATCGCCATTCAATAGCCCGTGTTTTTTAATCATGGCTTTAGGTATAAAACAGTCACTAACACTCGGAAAGCAATTAGTCGCTCGAATAACCCCATCCTCAGATTCTTCAATTTCCAATACGCCACTAGAAAACAATGCGTTGTCTGATACAACATAGCGCTCAATGATTTTTTCAATGAGCTGGTTTCGATCCAGACTTAAATCAAATGATATATCACAATCGTGAGCAATGGATTCAATACTGGATAGTGACAAAGATGGCAATGATTTAATAAATTTTTTGGTTTTTGTAGACATTGAAACCCCAATTATAGTGATCCGATACGCTGTTTCTAAAACTCACTTTATTTTGTTTTTATTGTATATGAATTTTAAATTATTATAAATGACAACTTTAAAAATGTCAAATTACATTCATTATAAATTCTTTTATTTGGTAACGATTAAATTAAAATCGGTGTTATTACGAACATAATATCACTCTTGTTTTTTTTGATTTCTTTATGCTTAAATAGCCACCCTAAAATAGGGATCCGACTCAATATGGGCACTCGTTTAATGATTACTTGTTCACTCGTGTCTAGTAATCCGGCCATAATCAATGTTTCATTGGATTCCATTAATACTTTTGTGCTGGCTTGTCGCTTGGCAATAATGGGCACCCGACCACTGCGCAATGACTGCCAAAGTTTTACATTGGACATACTGAGGTCAATGCTTAGCAGTAGTCGGTTGGATTTTGAGATAACCGGGTGAATTGAAAACTCAAGACCGGTTTGCACATAGTCAATATGATTAATAGCGGTTTGTCCATTTTGTTGAACAATCTCATAGGGAATGCGATCCCCTACATGAAACTGACTCGTTTGATTGTGTATGCCAATAATACTGGGGTTAGCAATGAGTGTTGCCGTTCCGTCTTGAATACTCGCTTGAATCAACCCTGCAAGTGCATCAGCCGGCACAATGCGATTATCTGAATAACTATAATTCACTTGAATACCGTCCATTAATGATGCGAAGACTGATTGGTATGATTCAATAGCTTGCGTGTTTATTTCTACAATCATAACTGCAAATAAGACCTGCTTGGGGGGGTGATCAATGTGTTTGACCAAGGCTTGAACACGCGCGTGCTCATCGGGGGTTGCCTGGTACACAAGCATCATTTGATTGGGATCAACCGATATGGGGATGTCCATAATCGATGCAATTGCCTGACGCACTACACCCACGTTGGCGTAGGCAATATCAATGCGATACGATTGCTTGCGTTGATTGGGAGCTGGCTCTACAAATAGTTCATGAAAGTAGGTCGTGTTGGCGTACCCTGTGATGCTTAAAAACACCCCAAATACACAACTCAATCCAAGCGTAATCACTGGGTGTCACAACGGGCACTTGCCTGATACCCATCCTGTGTTAATTCAATTCGCACAATTGGCGCCGTGCATGGCAACAACAATTGGTGTAACTGATGGTTAATATCGGCGAATGTTGGCCCATGAACATGCTGAACGGCAGGCGATGCCTGGTTGTTGACGGACCGGTTGGCCTGTATTGTTTTTAGCGTGTCATTCATACGTGTTATGGAATCCCAAACCCCCCATTTTAACAAGGCTAACACAATAAACGCCCACCGCATGTACCGTACAAATGGCATCATAGCTGCCCCGATAGCTTTAACCAGGTATTGCCGTTTTTGGTTACGTAGTGCTTAGCTGTTTCATCGGGTAGATCAATCGGGGCTTGATCATCAATTATGACGCCAATTAAGCTGTATTTTCCGGTTGAATCGATGTCTAAATAGGTAATATTAATGGGTTTGGACTCCCAATTAAGCACCCAGTTCGCATAATGAACCGGGTAAGCATGCGGTTGATTTAAAGTACTGATTTCGTGCGAAGAAACCCAGTGGTTCAGCCAATACATGTACCCCATGAAACTAACAACGCCAAGACATACGGTAGTCGTCAAAACACGTACCAGCGTTGATCGCACCCACTGAGGGCCGTTTAAGAACAAACACCAACCCAGTGGCGTCCACACATAGCCACGCTTGCAGTGAAAGAATTCTAATAGTGTCCGTATTTTTTTTTCGTTTACTTGAATGGATAAACCTGTACGCGTGACATACGAATTTCCGCAAAATAAAACATGCTTTTTTTTTGACTGTAGCCACGGCGTTGGGCATTTATTCAATTGATTTAAAATGGCATACAGTGATTGTTGAGCCATTAAATCATTTGACGCATTGGCGTCAATTTGAGATACCCTGCCATTTTGAATTAAAATACGCATAATTAGACTATTAATTAATCATATAAATTATATTACGTCAATTTATAATTTATCTATAGAGTTAATCTTACCGAGCGTTAGTTTATTCAAATGTATAATCCATAGTGATTGATGAGTCTTGCCATGGTATTATTTAATACACAATGGTTTATCAATCGTATTTATGGATTCTTGGTTTTTCAGTTATTTCTTTAGCCTGTTTTGCAGAATCATTATCATTAGATACGTATTTAAAGTATGTGGATGCCACCAGCCCCTATTTACAACGCAGTCATTATTTAATGGCACAATATGATGCCAAAGCAGAAAGTGCCCGACGAAAACAAGCCTGGTTATTATCGGGTGACGCGCACTGGACGCGGGAGTCACCCAGCCCCGCTAATCGTTTATTTGAGTCTCCGTCACCCCGTACACAAACGGGTATATCCACACAACTTAGCAAACCCATTTGGGCGACCGGAGGACAAGTATCCGTTACGCACAGCTTGCATAAATTTGAACAAAAATCATCACCGCTATCGTTGCTTGGTTCTCAGCAATCAATGCAACCCAATCCGTTATACCGTCGGTCATTTGGCCTTTCATACCGGCATCCATTAATGCAAAATACTACGGGCACTCAATCAAAACTGGACTATGAATTAGCCAAAAGCACGATTAAGTATCATCGAATTTTGCGTGCAGAAACAGACGAGTCCTTTCGATTAAATCAGTATAATAATTATTTAATTTGGGCCCATTATTATGCCAAAGCTTTAATTATAAATGACCGATTAATGCTTGCCACGGCTCTGTATGCAGACAATCAAGCCAAATACAGCAATAATTTAATCGAAGGATTGGAACTATTGCAATCTAAGCACTATTTAAATCAACAAAAAATGGGGAATAGCCAGGCAAAACTCATGCTTAAATCGCATCAAAGTCAATTGGCCTCGGCATTAAATTACCCCGCAATTCTAACAAGCACCCCCAATCTAAATCTTTATAAAATCCCCAATCTAAATACAGCCCCCATGACGCATTCATGGCGTGTTATAGAGACACTGGTCGCTCAAAAAAATACGAATCAGCTGTTACAAAACGCCTTAAGTGATCAACAAAAACCAAAATTGGATATTGTTATAAATGCAGACTGGCATGATCGACTCAACGCGCAGAATCGGGTGTCGGATTATGGGTTAATGGATAAGCAGGTCATGCTTGAGTTTTCAACACCATTGGGGCGTCAATCCATTCGCGCTGAGTTAGACGCCCTAAGTCATGAAGCACACGGGATTCAACAAACAATTAATCACGAACTAAACCAACAAATAGCTCATAAAAATCAATTGGAATCCGACTACCAACGCCTACGCATGCACTATAACCTGCAAACAACTGCCGTTGATTTGCACAGGCAAATGGTAAATGAAGAACAACGTCTATATGAACAGGGTCGCCGAAGCTTAACATTTGTTTTGCAATCCCAAGATGCCGAGCATGTTGCCAAATTAGCTGTATTAGAAACGGCTGTTCACTTACACCGCATTGTAGCTGAGCACAATGCCCTATTGGATCGCTTGCCATGAATTCTTTTTTTAAATACTTCATTCACGATCCCCTAATAGGAAAAATAATTACTGGATCACTGCTATTGCTGGGTATTTATGGAATCAGTACGGTTAAGATTGATATTTGGCCGAGCGTGTCGTTTGATGAGTTGGTAATTAACACGTATCATCCGGGGTATTCAGCTAAAGATATTGAATTGCGAATTACCAATAAAATCGAAGATAAGTTAGCGAGTATTTCAGGCATTAACTATTATGAATCGAGCAGCTCTGAAGGGCGATCAATGATTAAAGTTGTTTTAGAAGAAAATCTTACCGATGTAAAAGCTGTAAAAGACAAATTGTATCGCGCGATTGATACCGCCCAGTTACCCACCACACTACAAGACCCGCCTGCTATTGTAGATGTTAATAGTGATGAGCTTCCAATTTACACCCTAGGCATTGTCGGGGGCGATACCTATGCCGATCAATTTTACTATGCTAAGCAGTTAATTGATCAATTAGAATTTTTTCCAAGCGTTAGTCGCGTTGCGTCTACGGGTTACCGAGACGAAGAAGTGCAGATTTTATTAGATTTAGAGGCCATGCGCCAGTATCAGCTATCTGTGCGTACCGTTGAAGCGGCTTTTAACCAGCGGCATATTCGCATATCCAGCGGCCCTATTGAATCGCCCAGCACCCGTCAAATCATCTTGAATGCCGAGTTTTCCAACGTCACGGCGTTAAACGACTTAATTATTCGATCTAACTTTAATCAAAAAACTATTTACCTTCGGGATATTGCAACTGTTGTTAATGGGTTTCAAACACCAATGACGTACACCCATATTAATGGCCAACCCGGCATTTTACTGGACGTGATCAAAAAAGAATCCGCTGAGATTTTACCCACTGTTAAAGCATTGAAGGCATTTTTTAACCAAGTAATTATTCCCAGTCAATTACGCCTTATTCCTGTATCTGATATGTCTTATTTTTTAACCCGTCGATTATCTGTGTTGGTATCAAATGGACTCATTGGCATGGCCTTAGTGTTTATTGTACTAAGCGTTTTTTTACGTGCGAACGTTGCAATTTGGGTTGCCGCTGGAATTCCTGTTGCGGTATCCGGAATTCTTTTTTTATTGCCCATCACTGGCCAAAGCATTAATGTTGTTTCCTTAATTGGCATTATTTTAGTAATTGGTATTATTGTGGATGACGGAATTATTGTTGCCGATAGTGTGGTTCAGCACCTTGAAGCGGGTCATGACAAAAAAACAGCCGCACTTTTGGGTATTCAAGCTGTATTTGCACCCGTCATTACCACCTTGATCACCACATTCCTAGCGTTTCTACCGATGTTTTTCATGAGTGGTATCATGGGAAAATTTGTATTTTGTATACCGCTGGTTATTACATTTGCCTTGGTGTTTAGTTTGATCGAACTGTCTACAGCATTGCCCGCCCATCTGGCAAACTCGAGCAATCGCGTTAAGCGTCCATTGCTAACAATGGATTGGCCCCGTCGTGTGTATCAGCATGCATTGTGTGCCTGTTTGCGCCACTACAAAGTTATGAGCGCAGTCTTTATGGTCGGACTGCTGGGCTTGGGATGGCTATTGGCGACACACATACAATTCGAGTTGTTTCCAAAATCATCATCCGAGGCGTTTATTATTAACGTCAAATACCCGAAAGGCACTCCCCTAGCCGACAACCGAGACCAGACCCGTGCAATTGAAGCGATTGTATCGACGTTGCCATCGGATGAGTGGGTCAGTTTTAAAACATTGGTTGGCAGTACCAATACCAATGCCTATGACTATGCAAGTAAAGCGAACGAAACTGAAATCATTGTTTATTTAACGCCCATTACGGAACGAACTCGAACCGCCGAAACGATTATTCAAGATTTAAAACCCCGCATGCCCGATACTGTATTTTTCCGATTGGAATCGGGTGGCCCCCCCGTGGGTCGTGCCATTAGCATTGAAATTATTCATTCAGATGCCCAAATTCGGTCAACGATTGTCGATTCCATTTATCGAGTATTATCCACAACACGTGGCGTGCGTGACTTGTCTCGTACTGATGATGGCTTGAGAAAAACCATTCAAATACAGCCTAATATTAAGAAAGCGGCTCAACTGGGTGTTTCTTTAAGTGACATCGCCCAGGTGATTAACACCAGCTATACTGGCCATATCATTGGTACATTTAATCAAAACAATGCCAGTATTCCTATTCGACTGCAACTTGATCCTAAGAATCAATCGGTGGATCAAATTGGCAATTTAGTTGTTTCCAATGCCCAAGGCAAACTTATTTCTTTATCGCAGCTTATTCGAGTTGTTGACGGGCCAATAACCCCCAGTTACTACCATTATAATGGGGACTCAAAAACAAATGTCTATGGTGAAATAAACGAATCTGAAACAACAATTAAAACGGTGGTTAAAACCGTACGCAGTCAATTGGATAGTGCGCAATGGCCCAATGCAAAAATAATATTTAGTGGTCAAAATCAAGACACCAATCGATCCATGAATGATTTACTAAAACTGTTTATTGTGACGCTTATTGGCATGTTCATTCTATTAATTGTGTTGCTTCGATCAGTGCTTCAAACTATCTTAGTTCTGTCCTGTATTCCATTTGGCCTTTTAAGTGCTTGCTTGGCGTTTGTTGCGCATGGCGAACGCCTTAGTTTTATTGGCATCATTGGTATCATTGGTTTATCTGGTGTTGTGGTTAATGATGCCCTTGTTATGATGCACCATTTAAATAAAACAGCAAAAACTGCACCCACTTTAGCGGATGAAATCACCCGTGTTGCGAATGGTTGTGCCACACGATTTCGGCCTATTTTACTCACATCCATGACGACTGTATTGGGCCTTTTGCCCTTAGCCTATGGATTTGCGGGCAACGATCCATTTTTAACACCCATGGCTATGGCAATTGGGTGGGGGCTATTATTGGCAACTCCACTCATTTTATTCGTTTTCCCATGTTGGTACATGGCAGTTAGTTCTCGGCTTTGAGTCTGAATGCTCGGCGTGTATTCAAGCGTAAACAATATTCTAAAAGTTACCCAAGTATGCTAAACTTAAAGTATTAGTTGCTGAAATCAAATACCAATCAGCCTTTAGTATAGAATGCACAATAAATACAAACAGTGAGGTTATCATGAACACAACACAACAAGCCGTTTACCAGCAATTTGGACTCGTTAACACCCGAAGTATGTTTGAAAAAGCAGTGACTGGCGGCTATGCGGTTGGGGCGTACAACATTAATAATTTAGAACAATTGCAGGCTATTTTATTGGGGTGTGTTGAAACAAATGCCCCTGTCATTTTGCAAATTTCTAAGGGTGCACGAAATTATGCGCATCCATCGTTATTGCGGGCAATGGCCAGCGGTGCTATGGACTTTGTTCGGGCCCATGATTCCAGCATTCCCGTTGCTTTGCATTTGGATCATGGCGATTCATTTGAACTATGCAAATGGTGTGTTGATAATGGGTTTTCATCGGTGATGATTGATGCGTCACATTTACCGTACGAAGACAATATTGCGCTTTCCAAGCAAGTTGTCGAGTATGCGCATCCGTTGGGTGTGTCTGTGGAAGCTGAACTGGGCGTTTTAGCCGGCATTGAAGAAGATGTTGTTGCTGCAGAATCGGTATACACACAACCCGAAGAAGTAATTGATTTTGTAAGCCGAAC
Organism: bacterium UBP8_UBA6595; assembly: GCA_002433595.1. GTDB lineage: Bacteria > Margulisbacteria > Marinamargulisbacteria > UBA6595 > UBA6595 > UBA6595. Next base: position 11,682 of record DJIL01000031.1, read on the forward strand.
CGGCGTTGATTCCTTGGCCATTTCAATTGGAACCAGCCACGGAGCCAATAAATTCACACCTGAGCAATGCACACGCAATGCCGATGGCATATTGGTAGGCCCGCCGTTGCGATTTGATATCTTGCATGAAATTGAAGAAAAATTACCCGGGTTTCCTATTGTGTTGCATGGGTCTTCATCGGTTATGCCCGATTACATTCATGATATTTTATCATTTGGTGGCCACATTGAAAATCCAGTCGGTGTGGCTGAAACACAATTGCGTGAAGCGGCTAAATCAGCTGTCTGTAAAATGAACATTGATAGTGATGGGCGATTAGCCATGACCGCTGCTGTTCGTAAATTTTTATCTGAGAATACTGAAAGCTTCGATCCCCGTCATTATTTTGGCGCGGCTCGTGAACGATTAAAAGAGCTGGTCAAATATAAAAATACGCACGTATTAGGATCTGCCAACCAAGCATAACTTAGACATGCTGGCCGATACTTTTCATGATGTGGCTTCACTATGCAAGCATTGCGATATTTGGCGACAGGCTGGTGACACGCTCGTGTTTACTAACGGTTGCTTTGACTTATTTCATGCGGGGCATGCTGTCTACTTAGACGAGGCACGTGCACTGGGCGACCGCCTAATTGTGGGCATCAACTCAGACGCCAGTGTGCGGCGCTTAAAAGGACCCACACGGCCAATTGTCCCGCTTGTTGGACGCAGTATGGTTATTAACGCGCTACACTCTGTTGATGCCGTTATTGCCTTTGATTCGGATACCCCAATTCCAATTATTCATGCGCTAAAACCCGATATTCATGTTAAAGGGGGTGATTACTCAGACCCCACACAATTGCCTGAATACCCCATTGTATCTGACTATGGGGGACGCGTAGCCTTATTATCTTTTTTAGACGGTTTTTCAACCTCATCTATTATTCATGCTATTCACAATGGATCAAATAACCGGAGTCATTGATCGCATTACCTATCAACACGATAATGGGTTTTTAGTCGCTAAAATCCAAACTGAAACACATCCGAATCGTGTGACTATAACCGGGGTTTTATTTGACATTTATGCGGGTCAATCGATTACGTGTATTGGTCAATGGGAAACGAATGCACAATATGGTCGGCAATTTCGTGTTCACGAATGGTCCATTCATCGCCCAACAACTGTTAGTGGTATTGAACGGTATTTAAGTTCAGGCGCGCTTAAAGGCATCGGACCTGTATACGCAAAAAAAATTGTGGATCAATTTGGGGATCAAACACTTCATATTTTAGATACGGATAGTGATCAGCTGCGTCACGTTCCCGGTTTGGGTAAAAAGCGTATTGCACTTATTCAAGCATCGGTACAGACAAGCCAGGCCAATCGTGACTTGCTTATTTTTTTAGCCGATCATCATGTATCAAATACATGGGTACCAAAAATTCAACATGCCTATGGCGTAAATAGCGTGTCGACCATTCAAAATAATCCTTATGCGTTGGCTAAAGATATTTCAGGTATTGGATTTAAAACAGCCGATCAACTAGCCAAAAGCTTAGGCATTCAAGCCGATCACCCGCATCGCATTGATATGGGGATTTTACACTGCTTAGGCACCCTGAATGGACACACCTGTTGCCCACTCGATGGGCTGATTAAGCAAGTCGCCACATTGCTTCAATTACCGCCATCCGATAGGCTTAATCAACGGGTGTACGCACTGGTGAACCAGCGACAACTCTATAGTGCAACTATCAACAATCAACCCATGGTTTGGATGCATAGCATCGCTATGGCTGAATGGGGAATTGCCAATGAACTGTATCGCATTCAGCATACACCGGTACGCACCCCGTTAAACCACGTTGTTCACACACTGGAAACGCTTGAACAATCGATTGATCTAACCTTGGACCCCTCACAAAAACAAGCCATTTGCCAAGCTGTAACACAGCCCATGCATATTATTACCGGTGGACCTGGAACTGGAAAAAGCACATTAACCCGAATGATCACTGGTTTATTTTATAAACAAAAAGCCTTAATGCTGCTTGCGCCAACGGGCCGAGCCGCTAAACGCCTATCTCAAGCCACGCAATTGGCCGCCAAAACCATTCACAGTGCACTTAGCTATGATTTTGCAAGTGGTAGCTTTAGTTATAATAAAAAACGACCCCTGACTCATGATGTTATTATTGTTGATGAAGCTAGCATGATTGACACGCTGCTATTTTATCAACTGCTACTCGCTATTCCCAGCCACGCACAATTAATTATTATTGGGGATGTGGATCAATTGCCAAGCATTGGCCCAGGGACTGTGTTGCGTGATATTTTAAATAGCTCAGGCATATCCACCACCCGATTGACACATATTTTCAGGCAAGCTCAACACTCTCATATTATTCGACATGCGCATGCCATTCAACGCGGAGATTATCCTCAATTTATACATAGCGCTGAATCGGACTGTTTTTTTATAGAGTCGGATAACCCTGAAAAAATTCTAGATGAAATCGCCGATTTAATGGCCCACCGACTGCCTAAAAAATATGGCATTCATCCACAAACCGATTGCCAAATATTGTCACCCATGAATACGGGGCCACTCGGTGTTCATGCATTTAATGCAAAGCTGCAAGCCCTGCTAAATAGTCACAGTCCCATTGCATTAACAGCACCCGATGGGACATGCTATCGCCAATACGATAAAGTAATTCAATTACGAAATAATTATGACGCTGGTGTATTAAATGGCGATATTGGTATTATTGATGCGTATTGTAACGATCAAAAAACGCTAGCAATTCGATTTGACGAACGCACGATTGAGTACAAACATTCAGATTGTTTGGATATTCGACTGGCCTACGCCGTATCTATTCATAAGTACCAAGGCAGCGAATGCCCCTATGTCATGATTCCAATTCATCGTAGCCACAACCATATGCTGAACCGAAATTTACTCTACACAGCCCTAACGCGTGGGAAAACCATGGTGATTTTAATCGGGCAGCCGTCGGCGTTGACCACGGCTATTTGCAATGTGTCCGCCATGCATAGGGATACAGGTTTAGATTACTTTTTAAATTCAATAAATCCTAAACAATAATACAACAGAAAATTTCAATAGGATATAATTAAAAACTGTCATTGCTATTTTTTTTAATTTTATCAACCCAACATCATTCTTGACTATGGGTGCATGCAATCTGGTACTCTAATTGTAGGTTTCTAAATTGCTACGGCAATTAATAGTCATTTTAAGTGTCGTTTATTTTTTTAAATTTACAGATATATTTTTATTGTTTACTACTTGAATAGTTTAGTAGTTGTAGGAGAAAGCATGAGCAGTACCATTGAGTATATTATTAAGCGGACGGGTGAGTCTGTGCCCTTTGATAAAGCCCGAATTTTCAGAGCTATTGAAAAGGCGTTTTTATCAACCAATGCATCCGATCCCTTGGCCGTTTCAGAGTTAACTCAGGCTGTACTGGAACGCATTGACACCAGCACAGGCATTGCGCATGTTGAAGATGTTCAAGATACTACTGAGTTGGTGTTAATGGACAATGGCTACACGAGCATTGCTAAAAGCTTTATACTGTATCGTGAACAGCACAAGCGTGCACGTGAAGAGAAAATTTTAAAAGCAATTTCAGATAAACAACTCAGTGTTACGCATTCAGACGGGACAACCTCTGTTTACAACCCCCATGATACTAAATCTGTATTAAATAAAATCGGCATAAACTTAAATCATATTGATCCCCATTTACTGTTGGACACAGTGAATCGGAACGTATACCCACGAATTCCCGCTTGTGAAGTTGAAATTTTAATCCTAAATGCGGCCCGAGACAACATTGAGCGGCACTATGACTACGATACCTTATCTGCACGAATCTGTTTAAATCAATTATATGATCAGTGTTTAGGCACTGGCTTTAATACCCCCGATCTTGAGGGACTGTATCAAAGTAAATTCACCCAATACATTGAAACGGGAATTGCAGAAACGATGCTCGACCCCCGATTAGCCGATTTTGATTTGGAGACACTCGGGGCAGCCATTGTTAGTCAAAATGACACCTTATTTCAATACTTAGGCATTCAGATTTTAAGTGATCGGTATTTATTGCGAAACCGGAGTAAAGATAAGTTTATTTATGAGCTTCCCCAATGGTTTTGGATGCGGGTTGCAATGGGGCTTTCATTGCAAGAAACCGATCGGGAAGCGCGGGCCATTGAGTTTTACACTGTTTTATCCAATATGGAGTTGGTATCGTCCACCCCGACATTATTTAATAGTGGCACGCGTCATAGCCAAATGAGTTCCTGTTATTTAAATACTGTGGATGATTCATTGACTCACATTTTTAAGGTATATTCTGACAATGCACAGTTAAGTAAATGGGCCGGTGGCATTGGGACTGACTGGTCAAACATTCGTGCTACGGGGTCCGATATCCAAGGCACCAACGGCGAAAGTCAGGGTGTGATTCCATTTATTAAAATTTTTAATGACATTGCTCTAGCGGTTAATCAAGGGGGCAAGCGAAAAGGTGCCATGTGTGCGTACATGGAGGTATGGCATGCCGATTTTGAACAGTTTTTAGAGCTCAAGAAAAACACCGGCGACGAGCGACGGCGAGCGCATGATATTAATACCGCTTCCTGGATTCCAGACTTATTTATGAAGCGATTGCAAAACAATGAGCCGTGGACGTTTTTCTGCCCGTCTGAAGTGCCCGATTTGCATGACCTGTATGGACAAGCCTTTGAGCAGCGATATTGCGAGTATGAAACTCAAAATTTATCCAGTGCACGTCAAATCAGTGCGGGTGATTTGTGGCGTAAAATTATTACAATGTTGTATGAAACTGGGCACCCATGGATCACATTTAAAGATCCCATTAATGTTCGCAGTCCACAAGATCATGTAGGCGTTGTTCATTCATCCAACTTATGCACTGAAATCACGCTTAATACATCCATAGACGAAACGGCTGTATGTAATTTAGCTAGCTTGAATTTATCCAAGTTTATTACTAAAAGCGGTGAGCTAGACCATAAAAAATTACGCAGTATTATTAAAATAGGCATTCGTATGCTGGACAATGTTATTGACAACAATTACTACCCCACTGAAGAAGCCAAGACCGCTAACTTGTGTCACCGAGCCATTGGTTTGGGTATGATGGGCTACCAAGATGCGTTGTATCAGTTAAATATTGCATTTGACTCTCAAGCCGCGGTTGAATTTGCCGATCAATCCATGGAAAGCATTGCTTATTATGCAATTTTATCCAGCTCAATGCTCGCCAAAGAGCGTGGCCACTATAGCAGTTATTCGGGCAGTAAGTGGGACCGAAATATTTTCCCTCAAGATACCCTAGCCCTATTGGAAGCTGAGCGAGGCGAACCGTTAAGTCTTAACCCATCATCGCAGTTGGATTGGTCAGAAGTTAGAAATCATGTTCAAGCGTATGGCATGCGAAACAGTAACGTAATGGCCATTGCGCCCACAGCAACAATTGCCAATATTACGGGCGTATACCCATGCACAGAGCCTGCCTATAAAAACATGTATATGAAAGAAAACTTATCCGGAAGCTTTGTGATTATTAATCAATATTTAATTAATCGATTACAAGCATTGGGTTTGTGGAATACGGGTTTATTAAATACTTTAAAATTGCACAATGGGTCTATTCAGTCCATTGATGAAATTCCCAGCGAGATTAAAGCCGTATTTAAAGAGGTGTTTGAAGTGGATACTCACTGGTTAATCGAAGCGGCCGCGCGACGTGGAAAATGGATTGACCAATCCGCATCGACCAATATATTTACAGCAACGACTAGCGGCCGAGTTTTAGGTGATATTTATCAAAAAGCATGGAAAATGGGTCTAAAAACGACTTATTATTTGCGAACATTAGCCGCGTCACAGGTAGAGAAATCCGGGGTTGAAGCCGTTGAAGCCTGTTCGATTACAGATCCCAGCTGCGAAGTATGTCAATAAGATAGATACAACAATTAAGAAGGAGAAATACAATGACAACTCAAGACCAAACTCAAGACCA
>DJIL01000031.1:18099-35745 GCA_002433595.1 bacterium UBP8_UBA6595
ACTCAAGACCAGACTCAATCAGGATCTCGACGATCTTCATTTCAAGCAGAATTTAATAACGAAAGTTTAAGCAATGCAGAAATTATTAACAAGCGTCGCGTGATTAATGGGTATGATGATGGGTTAATGCAAGTGTCCCCGCTTAAACACCCATGGGCACGTGAAATTTTTAAAAATATGCAACGCAACAACTGGGTCGCAGAGGAAGTGCCGTTTCAAAAAGACAAAGAACAATGGGAAAATGGTTCGTTAACAGATCAAGAAAAAGAGACTTTTTTACGCGCGTTAGCCTTTGCGTCCAATTTAGACGGGTTGCTAGTACACTCACTGAGCGAAATTATTAAGCCTAACATCACCAGTCCCGAAGTATCCCTTGCTATTGCACGTCAGATTTATGAAGAGTGCCTCCATGTAGACAGTTACTCCGTTATGATTGAAGCCGTAGGTTTAAACCCTGAAGATGTTTACGGATTATATCGCCGTGATAAATCTTTGTACTATAAAAACAAGCGTGTGTGGGAGTCTATGTTTAAAATCAAACGGCCTGATTTTGATACACAAAAGATAGAGGATGCTAAATTATTTTTAGAGGCATGTACGACAAATTTAATTTTTGAAGGCATATTCTTTTTTAGTGCGTTTTTGGTATTTTACAATTTTGGCCGCCACAAAAAGATGCCTGGTTCAAAAGAAATGATTCAGTTTATCAACCGAGATGAAGACTTGCATGTGCAATTATTCATTAATATTATTAATGAAATTAAACGTGAACAGCCGGAATTATGGACGCAAGATGTGCAAGAAAAAATGTCAAAAAATGTTATTGATGCTGTACAAATGGAGTATGAATGGGGATGTTCCTGTATTGGAGACGGCATTTTAGGTATTACCCCAGACACATTAAAAGACTATATTCAATTTATTGGTGATTTACGGCTCACAGCCATTGGCCTACCTAAAGTTTTTAATTCTAAAAACCCATTTCCATGGATTGATGAGTTTACTCAAGGCAATATGATTGAGGTTAACTTTTTTGAAGGTACGGTTCGGGAATACCAGTCCGGTAGTCTGGAGTGGTAATCAGTGTATGATTGAGTCCCTATTATTTAAGCAAATGCCGTTGGTACTACCCAGTGGCATTTTTCAAGGGGATTTATTGATTCGAAGTGGCAAAATTGAAGCGATTGGCCCTTCTTTAAATGTGTCTGCTGAACGGATTATCCATGAGCCAGGATTAACGGTTCTCCCAGGACTAATTGACGCACATGTGCATTTTCGTGAGCCTGGCCCTACCCACAAAGAGACCATTCAAACGGGAAGTGAAGCCGCAGCTGCCGGTGGCATTACTACATTTTTTGAGATGCCAAATACAACACCCATGACAGTGGATCAAGTAACATTGGATCAAAAAAATAAGATTGCAGCGGAAACGGCACTGGTTAATTATGCATTTTTTATTGGGGCTACAAGTCAAAACTTACACAAACTAGATGCAATTACAGGTATTCCAGGCATTAAATTATTTGCAGGTTCATCGACTGGAGACTTATTGCTCAGCGAGCCTGATCAATGGGAACGTTTGTTTGTCAGTACCCGCCATCGCATTAGTGTGCATTCAGAAGATGAGTCTATAATCCAAACCCGCCAAGCAACGAGTACCGGCAATGAAACAGCTAAAGACCACCCCCAAATGCGCCCCAGCGAAGCGGCTATTCGCTGTACTAAGCGGCTCACCCAGTTGGCCATTCGTCATCAAAAACAGCTGCATATTTGCCATTTAACCACCGCAGAAGAGGCTCAGTATTTACAACAACTTAATTCGCCCTATATAACGTGTGAAGTTACACCTCAACATTTATTTTGCAATTCCGATGATTATTTAAAATGGGGAACTTATTTGCAAATTAACCCACCGATTCGGGATGCTCGGCATCAATCGGCTTTATGGAAAGCGCTCTTATCCGGAACAATTCCCATGATTGCGAGTGATCATGCCCCCCATCAGCGAGATGAAAAAGAACAACCCTATGGAAAAGCGCCCTCGGGTATGCCCATCGTACAGCTAACGGTTCCGTTGTTGCTAGATGCCATGAATTCAGGGCAATTTAAACTTGACGATATCGTTCGCTGGTGTGCATACAATCCCAGTGAAATTTATGGTATTGCCAATAAAGGGCGGCTGGCTGTTGGCTATGATGCCGATATTACGCTCGTTGATCTTAAACGTACACGAACTGTCCAATCGAGCCAACTATTATCTAAGTCTAATTGGTCTGTATTTGAGGGTAAAACACTAACAGGCTGGCCCATTATGACGATTGTAAATGGTCAACTAGTCTATGAAGATGGTGCCTGTTATGCGAATCCGCACAGTGCACAAGCGGCAAAATTTCATACCGTTGTCTAAACGCTTATGCAAACCTGTGTAAGCTATCAGTGTTTGCTGGATTGTCCGGGTTGCCCACTCGCAACATACGCTAAAAAGCCCCCACTCCCCCATTCCGAAATTCCACCCTGGTTTTCAATAAGCAAGCGATGGTGCTTTCATCATATTGTTGGCGGAGAACCGTTGTTATCCAACCCATTGGAGTGGTTGATGTTGACCCAAGGACACCGAGTCCATTTATGGAGCACGGGTATTGGAAAGCCCTATTTAGACCAATTACTGCCCCATATAAACCGTATTACTCTATTTGTTCCAGCGTATGGCCGGTCCGCCTATTTAGAGCATACAGGGTATGATGGTTGGGACCAAGTCAATACGACTATTCAATGGATCCAGGATTCAAAAATACCCCTACGCATTACAACCGTCGCACGTCCCAGTACAATTCAAACATTGCCGGAATTTTATACATGGACTCAGCAAGTTGCAAAAGCGCCCTTTCGTATTCAATATTTTCCCAATGATGACTGGAGCTCGTCTTTATCAACGGAATATATTCAGCATATGCGCAAAAAAAAGGGCTGTCGTGTTATCAAGAAAAAAGCCGGTAGCGGCTATTGTTTAGGAGTATCATAATGAAAAAAACAGAATTGCCCCCTTTAGTACTAAGTCAATCCCCTCGCATTCATGCATCGGCTTTTGTAGCACCCAGTGCGGATATTATTGGGGATGTGGTATTGCATGAATCGGCCTCAGTGTGGTTTTCGGCCGTGTTGCGTGGGGATATTCATTCAATTTCAGTGGGTGCCCGAAGCAATATTCAAGATGGGGTTGTGGTGCATGTTGAAAATGACCGAGGGGTAATTATTGGCGAGTCGGTCACGGTTGGGCATCGGGCGGTGCTTCATGGTTGTACAATTGAATCGGGGGTTTTAATTGGCATGGGGGCCATTATTTTAAATGGAGCGGTTATTCAATCCGGCGCCGTGATTGGCGCAGGCGCTGTGATTAAAGAAAATACCACAGTGGGACCGAATGAATTATGGGTGGGCGTGCCCGGACGCTATGCCAAAACTATCCAGGGAGCGTATGACACCCATTTAGAATGGGCTGAAAAATATGTTCAACTCGCCCAGCATTACACCCCGCCTGGTTTTGTTGATAACTAATTAAAAATATTACTAACTAAAAACCAAATAATTTAACTTGAATCATAGGGCTAAATGAATCAAGCAATGAAAAGCTTGAAACATGCCTTCCAGACTCTCGCCGAAGGGCCTGCCTCATGATCGAAATATTAACACCGATATAAATATTACGTGCCACACGGTAGAGGGCATGCTTTTCAATGACAAACCCATTTTCTTGATATGTATCTGTTTCTTGATAGTAACCACTAATGGCAGTATCCCCTAAAAAAGGAATTGGGAACCCATCAATCCCTAGATTATGATTCAGCATTCGTGTCGATGCCGTTGTATAGGGCATATTGGCTATAATGGCTAATTTATCAATGCCCAATGGTACTTTAACGCCCATGCGCTCACTGTTACTATCACTATACACAGATGTTTGGGCAATATTAACGGCTTGAACATGCATAACACCGATAATAAGGAAAAAAAGGATTCTACGAATCATACCCATGATTCTAGCCTAAATTAATCAAAAATGCTATAGTCAATAGAAATGATAGTTGGCATAGCATTGGGTGGTGCGCTAGGAACCCTAGCTCGCTATGGATTATACTGCTGGATTAATACCCCATGGATGACCCTTGGAATTAATTGGGCCGCGTGCTTGTTTATTGGGTTTGTTTTCGGATTATCTGAATCCATTAATAGTGCCTATATCTCATGGCTCTCGATTGGTTTTTTAGGTGCCTTTAGCACATTTTCAACAGTGTCTAAAGACGGGTTTTTATTCTTAAATACAGGTGCCTATGGCACTGCGATTCTATATATTGCTAGCAATATTATTGGTGGAATTATTGCGACTGCGTTTGGATATTACATGGTTAAATACCTATGAGCGTCTGGCAACACTCTTTTTTAACTCAACTTCATGCGGATAGCCCCAGCCGGAACACAAGCCATGCCGTATTTCAATCATTTTTAAACCAACTCAAGCCCGATGGCCGCCCCATCCATTCCCCTACCATTGACAGCGTGTCGCCGTTACTGCCCACAGACACACTAGCGCTATCCAGTTTAAAGGATACCCACGCCCCACCTAAAACCATTGTTTTAAAACTCAATGGTGGATTAGCGACGACACTGGGTTGCCAAGGGCCCAAATGCCTGGTTATCGCAGATACTCAACGCCAACGGTCATTTTTAGATATTATTATTGACCAGCAGGCCCATTGTCCCCATACTCAATTGTGGCTTCTCAATAGCTTTTATACGCATCCAGGCTGTAGCGATCTGCTCAATCAGCATAAAATACCCGTGTTAATTCAAAACCGGTGGCCGTGCTTAAACACAACAACACACCCAGTGACTCCCTACAACTCCGGCACCACTGAGTCTGATCATTGGGCGCCCCCGGGCCATGGTGATATTTTTTCTGTATTTCAAGATACCGGAATTCTGGATCAATGGTTGGCCAATGGGTACGAGTATTTATTTATTTCTAATTCCGATAATTTAGCCGCCACGTGGGACCCACGCTTTGTATGCCATATGCGTCAGCATCAACTCAATGCACTAGTAGAAGTAACAAGCAAAACACCTAACGACAAAAAAGGGGGCGGGTTTGTTCGCCATAAGGGGCGAATCACGCTGTTAGAGCGCGGGAATATTGACCCATGCGATACTGCCACACACGCTATATTTGATACACTCCCTATGTTTAATACCAATTCATTATGGCTATCTATTGCGTATCTCAAAACACTAGACCCCATCGGTCTAACCCAGTTAATTGTTAATCCAAAAAAACGAAATGAAACCCCGATTATTCAACTTGAATCTGCCATGGGATCCGCCATTAAAGCACTGACGCGTGTTGGCATTGCGCATGTTTCACGGGATCGCTTTCAACCGGTTAAAGATGCCCACGATCTTGACCGATTGCATGCCTATTTTTCGTAATTAAAGCCTGTGAACTCGGGGAATGCTAACCCAAGCGTTGAACAAAGTCTGAGTAACTAAACTTTTTCATAGATACCAGTTTTTTTTCACACGTGTAGTTATAAATATCCGGCAATGCAATGCCATTAAATGTTGTGTTTTTAACCATGGTATACGGGGCAACATCTTCAAACACGACCCGATCCCCGATTGCCAATGGTGCATCAAATCCGTAATCCCCAATAATATCACCGGATAAACACGTAACACCCGTTAGTTGGTATGTATACTTTCCCTGCGATTGACCCAAAATTCGCGGATGATAAGGCATTTCTAAAATATCTGGAATATGAGCGGTAGCCGATGTATCTAAAATTGCAATTAAGCCATCTCGTTCAATAATATCTAGCACCGAAGCAACCAAATACCCAACGTCCACAACAACGCCTGTGCCTGGCTCTAAAATGACGCGTACCCCGTACCTGTTTTGCACCATAGTAATCAAGTCAATTAATCGATCAATATTGTACGTTGGGTCTGTTAATAAATGCCCCCCGCCCAAATTAATCCACTCTAAGTCTGGCAACCACTGCCCAAATTGATCATCAATGTGGCCCCATAATCGTTCCAAAACATCCACATGTTGACCACACAATGCATGTACGTGAAACCCCGATAAACCATCCAAACTTTGAATCACTTCCGGGTGTACACCAAACCGCGATCGGGGCCGGCAGGGATCATACAGCGGTTGGTCAATTTCAGAATAAGCTGGATTAATCCGAATCCCACACGATACCTGCTTAGACATCAAATCCCGATACCGCAACCACTGGGGCCATGAATTAAATACAATGTGATTGGCCATGGATTGAATAGGGCCTAGCTCTTCCGCTTTAAATGCCGGCGAATACACGTGAATATCATTGGTGATAACCGAATGTGCCAACTGTGTTTCGTACAGTGAACTTGTAGAAACACCCGATAGATAGTCATTGCTGATCGCTAAATAATCTGGATTTGCAAAGGCTTTAATTGCCAATAGAATCTTACAGCCTGTACGGTCTTGGATATACTTTAGGCGCTTTAGATTATTAATATACTGAGCTTCATCTAAAATATAGGCAGGCGTTTTTACTTCATCAAACTTAGTCGCTTTCAACACGATTAACCCCTGTTTTTTGGTACATAAAATGCGATTGGAGCACATGCTTGACGTAGTGCTTTGTTTCATCATAGGGAATCATGAGTAAAAACCAGTCCATATCATTGCTTGGATAGGCTTTCTTCCATTGCTTTACTCGATTTGGCCCTGCATTATACGCCATTAAGGTATGTTCCCAATTGCCAAATTGTTTATACAAGCGTGCCAAATAATAGCACCCAAATTGTATGTTGGTTTGGGGGTCTTGCAAGTCGAATACTCCGGACCAAGAAACCCCCAATTGCTGGGCAATCTCTTTCCCAGTTTGTGGCATAATTTGCATTAACCCAACCGCTCGTGCACGCGATACTGTGCGTGTTTTAAATAAGCTCTCTTCCCGCATAACGGCCAAGGCTATAGATGCCGGAATGTTATATTTTTTTGAATACGCCTGCACCCATTCAAGATACGGCGTTGGATACAATAAGGGTTGTAGTTGCGTGGATAATTCAGCATCTTTTTGGGGATATAGTGACCGGCCATATTGATGACGAATTGTTTGAATTGATGCATAGTAATCCCCCATTAATTGATACACATAGCTTAGCTGGTGAGTCAGCGACTCTTTGTCGCTTGTATTATTTTTTTTAGCTATAATTAAGGCTTGATTCAATCGCTGCCGCACCAAATCAGCTAAGCCAATATTGACGAGTAAATAGTCTTTATGGGCTAACGTAGTGGCTTGATTAATGTGGTGATACTGTAAGGCCTCGCCATTGGGTTGATTTAAAAGCTGACTCGATCGATAGGCATAATATGTATAGGGGAACTGCTTGAGTACTCGATTATAAATTACATTAGATTCTTTAAATTCACCAAAATAATATTTGGTTTTAGCCGTCCAATACGATAAGCGGGCTTGCAGTTCTGTATCGGTTGAAATTAATGATGTGTTAATTAAGTGCCGATGAGCTTCAGCCCAATCTTTATTTTCTAAATGCGCCTCAACTTCCGTCCAAACCAATTGATTAACCAATTGTGACTGAGGGTACTTTTTGTACAAGCGTTCTTTATACTTTTTTTTATTTGATGATTTATCGCTTAAAGTATGCAAATAGTAAAGGGCATTGGGCACGTATATTGAATCGGTTTTTAATATATACTGAAAGGCCCGAATTGCCTCTCGTTTTTTACCCATACGTTGATAACTGCGGGCAATATAAATTAATGCATTATGCCGAATCAAAATTGAATCAGGAATTGGCTTGAGAACATAAATTGCATTACCAAAATCATAATTAAAATAATAAGACAAGCCCAAATATACACGAGCTTTGGCATAAACTTTAGTATTACGCTGAACGTTTCTCAACGACTCCGTCGCCTCTTGGTAGCGTCGTTGTTTATAATACGAATAGCCAATTGCGTAGGCCATTTCATTGGAATCATACTGGTCGGACCAATACTGAATACGGTAGTCATGATCGACTGCCTCTGGATACTGATTCAGCCACTCTATAATAATAGCCTGTGCTTTACCCCATTGCTTTGTTCGATTGTATAGTGCCCACAACGAGCGATAGGTCGCAGCTAATACCCGTGAATCCTGGGTTTCTTGGCGCACCAACTCATGGTAATAAATGGCTCGCTTGGGCTGAGTATCGTCCATGTTTATTGCCAATTGTGTCCATGTGTACACCTTTAACTCGGGATCATTGTATAGTGTACCCACTAAACGTTCCGCTTCATCACTATCTTTATTCGACAATGCAATTTGAACATTTAAATATACAATGTAATTATTTATTCCAGAATTATCTTGAATTTTATTTAATAGTTTAGATGCTTTGCGTAATTTCCCTAATTTAATTAACGCATGGGCTTTTAATAAACGATCCACATCAGAGTCTGGCTTTTTTTGAAACAAATTCGGATTTAAAGCAATGGCATACTGTTCTGAATAAAAGGCTTGTACCGGTGTTAAAATACTACTGGCTAAGCAGCTAATGTGAACCGAGGCAACCACTATAAAACATAGAATTAAGCGAGTCATACCTAGTGTTTAAAGTGCCGAATCCCCGTCATTACCATACTAATCCCCTGTTTCTTGCATGCTTCAATCACGGTATCATCTTTTTTAGACCCCCCCGGTTGTACAATAGCTGAAATACCCGCGTGTCCCAAATGAGTAATGGAATCTGGAAATGGGAAGAAGGCATCGGATGCGGCTACACATCCGGTTGTTTGTTGGTTTCCCTCATTGTTTTGAACTCGCATTAAGGCTAGTTTTGCCGCTTCTACCCGACTCATTTGCCCGGCGCCCACACCAATAACAACACCCTGCTTGACGAGCACAATTGCATTGGACTTCACGGATTTAACAACTGTAAACGCTAGTTTTAAATCGGACCACTGATCCGCAGCAATTTGACCTGTAACTGTTGAAAGGTCCGCCTTATTCCAAATAACCCGGTTGGATTCTTGATACAAAACGCCGCCCATAATTACTTTTTGCGTGAACGGCTCTGAAAAACTAAAAAAGTCGGGTAATTCCAACAAGCGAATCGACGGTTTTTGCATTAAAATAGCTAAAGCTTCTGGGGTGTATGCCGGTGCCACAATAGCCTCAACAAACAGCGTCTGCATCGCAGACGCTGTAGCCGCGTCTACTGGTTGATTGACACCGATAATAGACCCAAATGCGGACACCGGATCTGCGGCGTATGCCGCGGCATACGCATCCGCTAGGGTAGCCTTAACGGCGACTCCACACGGGTTGGTGTGTTTAATAATAACAACCGCCGCCTGACTGGGTTCAAACGCCCGTGCCAGCTCCCAAGCCGCTTCTGCATCGACTAAATTATTGTAGGACAACGATTTGCCATGGTGCTGAATCAAACCCGATAATCCCGATAGCGCCTCGGGTTGATAAAAAGCTGCTTGTTGGTGCGGGTTTTCACCATAACGCAAATCACTGTGTTTTTTGTAGTGCAAACTCAAACTTTGGGGCAGTGAATTTGGCGATTCAAGGGCACCCAAATAGTTGGCAATACAGGCATCGTATTGAGCGGTATGCTCAAAGGCTTCCACGGCCAATGTACGCCGAAATTCTTCAGAAATTCCTTGGGGTGTACTGACCGCTTCAATAATGGCGGCGTATCGATCTGGATTGGTAATTACTGCAACAAACTTATGATTTTTTGCGGCGGACCGAACCATCGACGGCCCGCCAATGTCAATATTTTCAATTGCATCTGCAACTGTAACATCGGGTTTGTTTATTGTGGCTTGAAAGGGGTATAAGTTAACCACAACTACATCAATTAATTCAATGCCATGCGTAGCACACGCTTGATGGTGGGTATCCAAATCACGACGAGCCAAAATCCCGCCATGAATCATGGGGTGCAAGGTTTTGACACGCCCATCCATAATCTCAGGAAATTGTGTAACATCAGACACAGCCGTTACGGGAATTTTATTATCCTGTAAGTAGCGCAAGGTACCGCCCGTTGATACAATTTCATAGCCATTGGCTACTAATGCGTGCGCTAAGCTGTCTAATCCTGTTTTATTTGATACGCTAATTAATGCTTTCATAGTTATTCTCCCAATACTGTATTTAATGCTGCCACATAAGCAGTATGCTCTTCATGTAAAATTCGCGCGCTTAACTGTGCCTCCGTGTCTCCAGCATAAATAGGCACCCGTCGTTGCAAAATTATAGGCCCACTATCAACGTCTGGAATCACATAATGAACGGTGCAGCCAGACTCGGTTTCGCCGGAAGATAACGCTTGTCTTTGTGGATGCAATCCTTTAAATTTAGGCAGTAGTGATGGATGAATGTTTACTACTTTCTCTGGATATTCGGCCAAAAACTGAGCCGATAAAATACGCATATACCCAGCCAAAACAATCCAGTCAATCCCTGCATGTTTACAATGCTTAAGCACATCAGCTTCATGCTCTAATTGTGTTTCATAATCACAGCGTTGGCACATAATAAAGGGTAAATTATGAGCGTTCGCGTAGCCCAATCCCTCGGCACGCCTATCAGAGACTACCAATGCAATGCTAGCAACTAACTCCCCGGATTGAATAGCACGGTGAATCGACTGAAAGTTAGACCCGCGACCTGAAATAAAAATCGCTAGTTTTGGGCATTGATCATTTATATTTACGGGGCCCATTCCACTGTTCCGTTGCCATCAACAATGTAGCCTAGATCAATATAACTATCGTCTAAAATAGGGGTCGGGGTAATAACAACCATTCCGATACCCATGTTAAAGGTTCGAAGCATATCCGCATCGGACACTTGTCCAGCCAGTTGAATATGCTCGAAAATACTGGGTATTGTCCACGCTGATTTTTTTAATATTGCCGATACATGCTTTGGTAATATCCGTGCAATATTTTCTTCTATTCCTCCGCCAGTAATATGAGCAATTCCGGTAACTGTTTGTGTAGCCATTAATGCTTGTATGGACTGAACGTACAAAGCGGTTGGCGCTAATAAGTCTGTTGGGTCAATGCCACGTTCCTTACAAACGGTATCCGTGAGCACGTGTCGAACGAGAGAAAAACCATTCGCATGAATGCCCGTGGAGGGAAGCCCATACACATGATGTCCGGATGCAATTGATTGACCGGTAATCATCGCTGATTTTTCCACTACACCCACACAAAACCCTGCTAAATCAAATTCGTTGTTTCGATAGCAATCCCCCATTTCAGCAATTTCACCCCCCACTAACGACAAGCCTGTATCTTGGCACGCTGAAATCATGCCATCCATTAGTGCGCTTAATTGTCTTTGATTAAGTCTGCAACACGCATAATAATCTAAAAAGAATAAGGGCTTTGCCCCTGAGCAAATCAAATCATTTACACACATGGCGACCAAGTCAACTCCAATGGATTGGTATTGATTATGTGCAATCGCTAATTTTAACTTAGTCCCCACACCATCCGTACACGATACCAATACCGGTTCTTTATACCCCGTTGGCAGTGAATAAAATGCCCCAAAATGGCCCAATCCACCCATTACGTTTGGGCTATAGGTCTGACGAACGCGCTGGGTTAGGTCACTCACGACTTGATTGCTTAAATCAATATCGACACCACTTTCTTTATAACTACTCATGCTTCACCTGTTTCTGTTGATTACTAATAAAATCCAAATATCCTTGCAAAATAAATGCAGCTGCCTGCTTATCTTTAAATTGCTTACGTTTTTGACGCTTTATATTAGCTGATAATAACACATATTCAGCTGCTTTTGTGGAGTAGGCTTCATTCCAATAATGCCAGTTAATTGTAACAAAAGGGGTCGTTTTCTCGACCCATCTCTCAATCCAGCGCGTTTGCTCTGTAGGCTCACCCAATCGGTTCTTAGGCAGCCCAACAACAATATCTGTAATGCCATAGGTACGCACCCATTCCTGTAATTGATTGGTGTTTTTTGGATCCATAATGTCTAACGGTTGGGCAATCATTGCTAATGCATCTGATACAGCAACCCCCACACGCTTATGCCCAACATCTAGCCCAAGATAACGCACAATACATCTCGTACTACTGGTACTATATCATCGGCATGTTTAAGAGCCACGCCCCCGGCCTGTGCCATGTCCGGACGCCCGCCCCCCTTTCCACCAAACTGGTGTGTAACCGCCTGTATAATAGCCAATGCGGCTCCTGGGGCTTTGCATGTTTTTCCCTGCTTAACTACCATATAATGTGGCGAGTCAACACTGCATATAATAGCAATGCCATTAGAATATTGATTACTGAGTGTATCGCTGGTCCATTTGAGTGTTTTCATATCCCCTGAAATTGTGACCAATGCAACGGGAATATCTTGAATTACCGTGGGTTCAACCTGGCACGCATGACCGGCTGCTTTTTGTTCGTCTATAGTGGCTTGTTTTTGGTGCTCATTAGCCAGTTGAGTGATGTGCCTTAGCTGAGAGTCTAGAGCTGTATACTCCCAGTTTAACCAATCGGCTGGGTCTGTGGGTAAAGACTGCCCCTCTATCATAGGAAAGGCTTGAGACGTGCCTTTGAAGCGGGCCCATTGCCGATAAATACTATCAATAAGCGTTTGCTTTTTCTGCGTTTCATATGCCAAACATGTTGCATGACCTACAACCGCTTCAATACGCCGAACACCCGCCGAAATTCCAGATTCAGATACCCACTGAATACGCTCCAACAACCCTGTGTGCGTGACATGGTGCCCCCCACATAACTCGTTCGATTCATCTGCAATTCGAATCACTCGAACTTCATCCGGATACTGTTGCCCAAACAAGGCCATTGCGCCCATTTCTTTGGCCGATTTCAAGGGCATATACCGCACCTCAATCGGCAAATCAGCATCAATGACGCGTTGAATGTCTAGTAAAACCTTGGATTTCTCCTCATCTGTTAATGCCTGAAAATGTGTAAAGTCAAATCGCAAACGCTCGGTAGACACCAATGAACCCGATTGTACAACGTGGCTACCCAAGACCCGTTGCAAGCTGGCTTGGAATAAATGCGTAGCCGTATGATGCCGCGCAAGGGCCAGTCGCTCATCCGCTGTTTTGGGCAATGCGACCTCACCCCCACGACCACCGTCTGGATGGGTGCAATACACAACCGTGTCCGTTTGAATACGTTGTTCATGACTAGCATCAAACTCTGTGTTTTCTTGCGCTTGTTTTTGATTTGCCCGAGCCCGTTCTTGCTGGGCTTTTTTTTCTAAATAAAACCCGGCTTCATCCAGTTTAATTCCTCGCTCTGCTGCAAGCGACTGGGTTAAGTCTAAAGGAAATCCATAGGTATCGTATAATTTAAAAGCGGCTGCCCCCGATAATGTTTGTGTATTGGCTATTGTGCTTTCAAAAATTGCTAGCCCAGTGTCTAATGTTTTAATAAACGACTGTTCCTCCCGATAAATCACTTGCTCAATTAATGCTTGTTGCTTAGCTATATGCGGATATCGATCCTGCCAGGATCGAATAACAGCTGAAACTAATGTGTGCACCATTGGTGTCACGCACCCCGCTTGACGCGCATACCGCATCGCCCGTCTTAGTAACCGTCGCAAGACATACCCACGCCCATCATTACTGGGTAAAACCCCATCAGCAATACCCAAACAAAGGGTGCGAGTATGATCCGCAATTACCCGTTTGGCAACCGCATGATTGGGGTCAATATGCCGGTCAATCGTGGCATTGATTTCTGAAAATCCATCTGTATCATAAACATAGAGATGGTTTTGCATATAAGCGGCTAATCGCTCCAAACCAGCACCGGTATCTACGGATAGATTTGGCAATGGCTGCAATGTCCCATCGGACAATCGATTGGATTGAATAAACACCAAATTCCATACCTCAATATACCGTGCACAACAGCCATTAACTTCACAAACATGCGGCAAATGGGGTTGATCACACGCATCTGGGCCACGATCAATGTGCACCTCTGAACATGGGCCACAGGGACCGGTCTCCCCCATTTCCCAAAAATTATCGGCCTTGCCACACCGCACTATTTGATGAGTATTAATATCTGTTTGTGTTTTCCATATAGTTTCGCTTTCATCGTCAGTATCATACACAGTTGCGTACATCTGTTCTTTAGGCAATTTCAATACCTGCGTTAACCATTCCCAAGCCCATAGAATTGCTTCTTTTTTTCCGTAATCACCAAATGACCAGTTGCCCAGCATTTCAAATGCCGTTAGATGGTACCCATCATGCCCCACTGTTTCCAAGTCATTGTGCTTGCCCGATACACGAATGCACGGCTGGCTATTCACCGCGCGCGTATAGTCTCGGGATCCCGTTCCCAAAAACACATCTTTAAATTGATTCATACCCGCATTTACAAAAAATAGTGTAGGGTCGTTGGGTAATACAACCGGGCTTGGTGTTACCCGATTGTGTCCACGTGCCTCAAAAAATGATTGAAATGATTCGTATAATGCCTGTGTATTCAAAACTTGCGTTTAACTAACTGCTTAATTGAATTTAAAATAAACCGAATATCTGTAATTGTATCCAAACGTTGAGATAGTCGCCGCGTACGGGTTAAAATCAATGCCACTTGAACCAAACAATACAAGGCAACCAACAAGACAACAACAAGCAAAGAATCAATTGTTAAATCTAGCCACATAAACTGGGGGCAGTATTTCATACCGAGCATCCCTATTTTTGCTGACGCTGTTGTTTCAGAGCGTCTACCTGTGCCTTAAGGGAGGACATTCCAGTTTCAACCGCATCTTTAGTTTTAGTAAGCAGTTTTTTAATCTCATCTTGACTCAGTGTTTCCGAGGGTCCATTTAATCCTTCATTTAATTTTTTTTGCAAATTTCCTCGTGTTTTAGAACCCGCAGTGGGTGCATATAGTAGCCCAACAGCAGCCCCAATTAACCCACCGATAATAAACCCTTCAAAAAAACAACTTTGTTTACTCATATAATCACCGTCCTTATTCACTTTAACTTATAGCTTATAGTTTCTCATAAATTCGAAGCTGAGCGCAAGCGGCTCTCGAATTTTTTTTTCGCTCGGCATACGTTGGTTTAATAACTTTTTTTTGAACGGGTGTCAGGCTAGCCGGCAGTATCCGCTTGAGCCGCTTGCTTTCACCGGAATGAAAGCAAATAACAGCTAACCGAGATCCACTAGGCATGTAATTGGGAATTGTTTGAACAAATGTTTGCAATGCGACTAATTCATCATTTACGGCCATACGAATCGCCTGAAACACGCGCTGAACCATTGCAATATAATTGCGACGCGAATTGCGAAAATAAAACGATTGTTTAATAACTGAAAGCAAATCATTGGTGCTTTCAAACGCACGGTTGGCTCGAAACGACACAATATTTTGAACCAGTTTTGGCGCATCCAAATCCGCATTTTGGTTAAAAATAGTGGCCAGTTCATGCTCTACAGCAGTATTTAATAGACTAGCGGCTGATTGAGCGTGTGTTGGGTCCATGCGCATATCCAAGGGGGCATCAGCATGCTGAAAACTAAACCCGCGTGTCTCATGATCCAATTGATACGATGAAACACCCAAATCAATTAAAACCTTATTCACGGGTACTGAAGCGTCCAACACCCTATGAATATCTCGAAAATTGCACTGGTGAATCGATACCCGCGAATCCAATTGAAAGACTGACTGGCAATACGAAATAGCCGCTGGATCCTGATCCAAGCCAATGTAGCGCCCGTCATCGCTTAAGTGATTCAAAATAGCCTGTGCGTGACCGCCAAACCCCAGCGTTCCATCCAGCACACGATCATTGGGCTGGATAGCCAAAGCGGTTACAACTGAATCGCATAAAACTGGAATATGAGGCGCCGGCATCTTATACCCCAACCTGAGCCGTCAGACACCAGGTGTTTCGCCCCGTTTCTTCACTAAATTGATGCCAATGCGAGGCATATTGCGTCTCCCAAAAAGGGTCATCCTCTACCATTGATAGCCATGGTATTGCCTGAACCGTATCGCGCATAGCGACATGCAAATCGTCCACATCTGTTGAGATATAGATCCGCGCTGTATCAGATAAATACTTGCGAATATCGTCCAAAAAGCGTTCGTGAATAATGCGGCGTTTATGGTGTCGTTTTTTGAGCCACGGATCTGGATGGAACACGCACAATGTGTCAATTTGCTTAGGCCTCAATAATTGCGTGATAACTTGGCGACCTTCGCCATAAACAACCGATGCATTGCTTAAGCCGAGTCTCTCTAAGCGTTGGTTTAGTAGGGTAACCAGTGGCTTTCGGATTTCAATGCCAACGCTGTGTATTGTGGGGTTTTTTTTGGCATAGTGGCGAAGAAAAATACCGCGCCCACACCCGATTTCCACCATAATTTTATCGGGCAAATGTGCCAACTGACGTTTATAATCCTCCGGATCTAAAGTGTAATGAAAATTAAAGGGATTCGTGTGTGTTCGAACACGCATACTTACAGCCGAGTATAATAGATTGGCGGATGTTTAGATTGACAACATTCGCTCACAGTATACAAGCCATGGGTATCCAGCGCCAATGATTCGCCTTGTGGCTCTATGGGGTAATCAACAACCTTGGGTTGTTCGTTTAGTAAAGCGTTTTGACCATGCCACAGCAATATCCGATTGGCAGATCGTAGCGCAATATGGTCGCCTTGAGAATCCCCTGCAACAATGCGGTCCACGTCTGCATTCACTCGATAGGCTAAGGTTCCTAGCGCTATTGCAACCACACTGTCATTGTCAAAATTCAGTG
The DNA here is from genome assembly GCA_002433595.1 of bacterium UBP8_UBA6595. Classification (GTDB taxonomy): domain Bacteria; phylum Margulisbacteria; class Marinamargulisbacteria; order UBA6595; family UBA6595; genus UBA6595. The sequence continues at coordinate 35,002 of DJIL01000031.1, forward strand.
GCAATTGGTAGACATGCGGCGCCTGGTCCCGTTTACTAATGACAATCAACGCCCCATCGTAGACAAATAAGGTTTCCGCATCCCGCCGACCATCGGGATACTTAAACGTCAGTGTGTCGACAGACTGAATGGATTGATGCCTTGGCGTCTGAGCCTTAATTATTGGCTCTTTAAACCGATAAATTGTTTTAGTCTTTCGTATGCCAAAGTTATCACCTATATCTCCAATATAAATAAAGCCAGTGGTACGATCCAACGCAATATCTTCCCAGTCAACCGCGTTGATTTCTGGAAAGTTTAATTCAACAACAATACTTCCATTGGGACGAATGCCAAATAAGCGTGCGGCATCGCCACTGTCGTTGTGCACCCACAACAGTTCGGGGTTTTGCACACTAGCAACCATACCAGAGGCCTCATTAATGATCGCTGGCAAGTTCCCCACCAATTGAGTGTTCGTTGTGCCGGGTTTTACTGAGAAGCAAGCGGTCTCTGAAATAAGCAACCAGCTGGCAAGCACTGCCGCGATACCGCCAAAAGTTCCAATAAGAGCAACCCTAAAAAGAGCAACCCTAAAAAATTTATACTGTTTGTATTGTCTGTATTTTTTTTGCGTAGCTTTTCGCATAGCTTTGTATGCAGCATTAAGTTTATTTCGCATTGTTCTTCTTCGCATTGTTCTTTTAAGTATATCGCCAACACCTTACTTCTGACCAATTTCAAAAAAACGTTTCCAGAAACTGG
>DJIL01000031.1:36079-46745 GCA_002433595.1 bacterium UBP8_UBA6595
CCAGAAACTGGTTTGTTCCCAATTCTTTTTTTGAATAGCTATTTCCCGATCCTGTCCGATCCTGGTTGACCAAAAAATTTACAGGCACTATTTACACTGATGTCTAATTTGTGTTAATCTACCACCCAACTTATGATTAAACGATACACACGAAAAGAAATGGAATTTGTTTGGTCAGATCAGTGCAAATTTGACAACTGGTTAGCCGTAGAAATTGCAGCCTGTGAGGCACATGTCGAACTCGGCAATATTCAACAATCCGCTGTTGATGTTATTAAAGCGAAAGCCGCATTTGATGTTGAACGAATCAAAGAGATAGAGTCTGAAATTCACCACGATGTCATTGCGTTTTTAACTAGTTTAGCTGAAAACATTGGCCCCGAGTCTCGATTTGTTCACATGGGATTGACCAGTACCGATGTCGTCGACACGGCATTTTGCTTGCAAATTCAAGCCGCCGGGAAGCTTTTAATGCGTGGACTTGAGCAAGTCTTGGAAAAATTAGAAGTTCAAGCCAAAGCCAATAAAACAACTTTGCAAATGGGCCGTACCCATGGTGTGCATGCTGAACCGTTAAGCTTTGGACTAAAATTAACCGTTTGGTACAGTGAAATGCAACGCAATTATGAACGGCTGCGTATTGCTTTGGAAGGGCTCGCTGTTGGCAAACTATCTGGTGCGGTTGGAAACTACGCAAACTTAGATCCAGATATTGAACGGTTAGTTTGTCAAACATTATCTTTAACACCGGCATCCGCATCCACACAAACGCTTCAGCGAGACCGGCATGCGCATTTCATGACGACATTAGCTATTATCGCCGGCAGTTTGGAAAAAATGGCTACGGAATTTCGAGCCCTTCAAAAAACAGAATTTGGCGAAGTCTATGAGCCATTTGATAAACTTCAGAAAGGGTCCTCTGCCATGCCCCACAAGAAAAACCCTATTTTAGGTGAGCGAATTACCGGTTTATCTCGATTAATTCGATCTTATGCACTTACTGCATTAGAAAATCAAGCCTTATGGCATGAACGTGATATTTCACATTCATCGGCAGAGCGAGTCATTTTTCCAGACGCAACTATTGCATTAGATTATGCCTTAAGCTTAATGATTCGTATTTTAGATGGCTTAGTGGTCTGTGAGGATCGAATGATGGCCAATATTAATGGGTCCAACCGGATTTTCTTTTCCCAGCCGCTTTTACTTGTGTTGGTGAATGCCGGTCTTACTCGAGAAGATGCGTACCGATTGGTTCAAAAGCAAGCCATGCGAGCACATGAAGAAAATGTGGATTTTCAAGAGGCTATCATGTCCGATGAAAGCATCATGAACCATGTGACTCATGAGCAAATTAACGACGTTTTCTCATTTGATCGATACACAAAAAATATTGACAAGATTTACCAGAAAATTTACAAATAGGAAATAACAATGACATTTCATAGAGCTTACGGATTTGACGAAATAGCCCTCGCACCATCAGATATTACTGTAGATGAGTCCGATGTTAATATTGGCGTTACCATTGCGGGCATTGAACTTGCGATTCCTATTATTGCTTCAGCTATGGATTCTGTATGCAGTCCAAGTATGGCGGTTGCGCTGGGCAAGTTGGGTGCCACAGGGGTATTAAATTTAGAAGGTGTTCACACCCGATACGAAAACCCAGAGTCAATTTTAAAAAAAATAGCCAGTGTTTCTAATAATGACTACGTTACCACCATGCAAAACGCCTACCAAAAAGAAACAATTAAAGATCATTTGGTTGAACGCTGCATTCAAACGATTAAATCGGGGGGTGGCCATGCAATTGTTTCATCAACCCCTCAAAGAGCGGCTCACTTAGGCCCATTAGCTGCCGCAGCTGGTGCCGATGCCTTTATTATTCAATCCACGGTTATATCTAAATATTTTTATAGTAGTGATGCAAGTAAAAAATTAGATATTGAAACATTTTGTGCATCCATGCCAATCCCTGTTCTAATTGGAAATACAGCCAACTACGATGCGACAAAGTCATTGCTATCTACGGGAGTTAGCGGGATTTTTGTGGGTATTGGGCCTGGCGCAGCGTGCACCACGCGGGGTGTATTGGGTATTGGTGTCCCCATGGCCACTTGTATTACCGATACAGCCAAAGCACGAAATGATTACTTTGAAGAGACCGGAAACTATGTTTCCATTATTGCAGACGGCGGTATTATTAATTCTGGGGATATTTGCAAAGCCATTGCTTGTGGCGCTGATGCGGTAATGATTGGCTCTCCTTTAGCACGTGCCCACGAAGCCCCTGGGCTAGGGTTTCACTGGGGAATGGCAACCCCGAATGCCTTATTACCCCGTGGTGCACGCATCGAAGTGGGATCCATTGCTGATTTAAAAACAATTTTGCTAGGGCCCTCATCATCGGATGATGGTTCGTTAAATTTAGCAGGCGCCTTATCTACAGGCATGGCAACCTTGGGGGCTAAATCCATTGCAGAGATGCACAACGTAAAAAAGCTTATTGCGCCATCGTTACAAACCGAAGGTAAGCTCTACCAGAAAACGCAAAAACTGGGTATGGGCAAACGTTAATCATATGATTGCGGTTCTTGATTTTGGGTCTCAATATACTGAGCTTATTGCCAGGCGCTTACGTGAACACGGTGTATTAGCGAAGCTCTTTCCCATTACAGTAGCGTATCAAACGTTAGTTGATGAATCTGTGAAGGGTATTATTTTATCCGGGGGTCCCCACTCTGTCACAGACAAAGATTCTCTAACCTGTGATTCTAGGATTTTAAATGCTGATATTCCTATCTTAGGTATTTGTTATGGCTTACAACTCATGATTCATCATCATGGTGGAAGCGTTACCGCTGGGCATAGTCGCGAATATGGCGAAAGCCAGTTGTTGCACCAACCCCATGAGCTGTTTAACGATATTCCAACAGAGACTACTGCTTGGATGAGTCATGGAGACAGTGTCCAAACCATACCCCCTAACTTTGAATCAATTGGACGTACAACTACTTGTGAGTTTGCAGCCATTGCGCATGAAAAAAAGGCATGGTATGGGCTTCAGTTTCATCCAGAAGTTGTGCATACCACACACGGGTCTCAGTTACTAAAAAACTTCGCGATTGATGTTTGCCAATGTCCCGCTAATTGGACGCCGGATACCTGTGTTCAAACGAGCATTCAATCTATTAAAGAAACGGTTGGAGATGAACACGTACTTTGTGCGTTATCCGGGGGTGTGGATTCCGCTGTTGCGGCTGTATTAATTCATAAAGCCATTGGAAACCAGTTAACCTGTATGTTTATTGATCATGGATTTATGCGAAAAAATGAAGCCAAAATGGTTCAGAAGTTATTTAAAGAACTGACGATAAAAATTCATTACATTAATGCGAGCGACGTGTTTTTGAAAGCTTTAGGTGATACAACTGACCCTGAAAAAAAACGAAAAGTTATCGGGGAAACGTTTATTCGTGTCTTTGAATCGGAGTCTAAAAAACTTCCAACCAAGCATGTTTTTTTAGCTCAGGGCACATTATATTCAGATGTGATTGAATCAGCCCCTAAATCGGCGTCTAAAACCGCCCATACTATTAAGTCCCATCACAATGTGTCCGGACTACCTAAGAATTTTGATTTTCAATTGTTGGAGCCCTTGCGAAAATTATTTAAAGATGAAGTTCGGCGTATCGGTAAACACATGGGCATGCCCGATACAATGATTAATCGCCAACCATTTCCAGGTCCAGGTTTGGCGATTCGCATTATTAATCAAGTTATTACACCTGATAAAATACTGTGTCTGCAAAACGCAGATGCCATTGTATTAGAGGAAGTTAAAAAAGCAGGTTTATATGATAAATTATGGCAATCGTTTGCAATTTTAACCCCGATTAAAACCGTCGGTGTACAGGGAGATCAGCGCACCTATCAGCATGTTTTAGCGCTGCGATTTGTGAACTCTGAAGATGCTATGACTGCGCATTGGGCCAATGTTCCGCATGCATTACTCAAAACAATATCCACACGAATTTGCAATGAATTAAGCGCTATTAATCGCGTTGTGTATGATATTTCATCCAAGCCCCCAGCAACTATTGAGTGGGAATAATGCAAGAAGCCATCCAAGCGTTATTGGATGATGCCTCTTTAATACCTGAGTTTTTTGACCGCTACCATAGTGTCGATATTGCTGAAACCTTAGCCGGCATTTTAATCGACGATCAAGTTTTATTTTTTACATTGGTTACGCCTAAACGCAATGCTAGTGTTTTTGAGTATTTGGAACTGTCGCATCAAATTACACTCACTGAATTGTTGCCCACACGGATAATGAGTATTATTTTAACGCATATGTCTCGTGATAATGCCGTTGATCTATTGGATGCACTAAACAAATCAACACCTAATATTAGTGAGCAATTACTATTGCGATTGCCCAAATCACTATCGGGGCATTTTCAAGAACTCCTAACGTATCCTGATAATTCAGCAGGCTCTATTATGGATTCCCGCATGGTAATTATTCCTGAAAACTTATTAATTAAAGACGCCATTGCATCGGTTCGCTTACAAGCCGATTTGCTCAATAAAGAATATGGCTTTCATATTTTTATTACCGACCATAAAAAACGATTAGTCGGGTTTACTACGTTAGCCGATATTTTGCTTGCTAATGACTCCGCTACAATTAAAAGTATTCGCTCAGATAACCCCATTGCTGTTCCAGTAACTATGCGCCGCAACGAAGTCGTTATGATTTGTCAAAAATACGATTTAAGCATTATTCCAGTCATTAACGACACCAATGTATTAATTGGGATTATTACTAGCGATGATATTATGGATGTAGTGGTTGAAGAAGCGACTGAAGATTTATACAAACTATCTGGAACCCATGATATTTCAGAGTCTCAATTACTAAGCGGAAGCATTTGGCGAGCCATTCGATCCCGCATGCCCTGGCTACTACTGACAATATTTGGTGGCATTGCCTCTGCCAGCTTAATTCATACGTATGCCGATCAGTTTACCTATTCTGAGTTTTCATTAGCACTTTCACTTAGTTTTTTACCACTATTAATGGGTTTGGGTGGTAATATGGGGAATCAAAGTGCCACAATATTTGTGCGTAGTTTATCCACAGGCTTTATTAAATTGGGTCATGCTAAGCGTTATATTAGTCGCGAATGTTTTATTGGGTGTTCAATGGGTGCCCTATTAGCCATTATTTTATTCGGCTTAACTGTTTTAATGAGTAACTCACTATTATTTAGCGCCGTTGTATCGAGTGCTTTATGGCTTAATATTAGCTTGGCTAGCTTAATTGGCGCTAGTTTGCCAGTCATGTTTGAGCGTTTTTCAATTGACCCAGCTGTTGCATCAGCCCCTTTTATTTCTATGAGTTTGGATATTATTAGCCAGTTGGTTTATTTTAGCCTCACCCTATTGATTCTTGGCCTGCTGTGAATCAAACGCTCACCGGTATTGTGCTACGCCACAAACCGTTATTTGAGTCCAAATGGCAAATAATGTTGCTAACCCCGTCACAGGGTCGGGTGTATGCTTTATCACGAAGTCCCAGCAAAAAAAATCCGTTTCAGGGTCATCTTGAGCCCAGCAATCGGGTTGAATTATCCGTATTTCAAGGCAAAACATTTACCTATATTAATCATGGGCAAGCCATTGAAACGTTTTCAAGCCTGCGGACAAATTATAGTCATTTTGAATTTACAATGCACGTGTTTAATCTAATTATACGCTCAACAATGATTCAGCAACCCAGTCCAGAACTCTATGAATTATTACTAAGCACATTACGAAAACTTAAAGAATCGCCCAATCTTACGGAACTTCGACAAACTGTTGAACGGGATATTCTTACATGTGAGGGACTCGGCGGTAATGAATGTGAATCGTATAGTGATCAGCTGAAGCGATACACTAATTAGCCGTGAATTATAGCTTGGACGGGTTGGTCATGTGGTTCCACAGGTACTTGATCCAAGACATGTGCTTCGTGCACAATTCCAATGGCATATGTCGGGTGATCCGCCAATAACTGATCGTACACACCCTGTCCGCGCCCCAGTCGATTACCCTGTTTATCCACAGCAACACACGGAACCACAATGACATCCAACTGGGGAATAACTGGCGAGTTACTACCCGGAGCCAAGCAGCCATCGCCCCCTAGTGATAGCGATGTTTTATTGGGTATAAAGGTTCGAAAGACATACCGTTTGATCGATTCATCATACGCAGGAAGTGCCAGTGACACACGTACGGTATGAATAAATTGGCTTAAGCTTGGTTCTGAAGGCAAGGCCATATACACACCAATATGCGTCGCATTTTGAATAGCCGGTGTGTTAAGTAGTGCATGGGCTAATGCGACAGCATCTGAAGTCCGGTGTTTGGCCAACGCCAATAGGGACTGTCGAATATGCGCTTTAGTATTCACGACCAGTCCGTGTATACCGGGCAGTACCCATTGTCTCGCAACACAGCATCAATACATTGAACACTGCGTTCGTCTGAAATATCAAATTGCGTTTCTGTGTCATGCCCAGAATACCCGCCGGGATTGGTTTTTGAAGCCGCTGACATTGTTGTAATGCCCAGGGGAATTAAATGGTCTCGCAACTGCGCAGGCTCTCGAGTAGACAAGGTGATGCTAATATCTGGAAATACCAGGCGAAACGTTGCAATAAGCCGCACTAAATCAGAATCTGATACGGGGTACTCTACAGTATACTCGCCAAACATACCTTGGATACGAGGAAATGACACCCCAAATTGAACTGCCTGGTACCGTTGTTGCAACTGTGTTAAATGATACCCCAAACAAAGGGCTTCGTATCGCCAGTCATACAAACCCAATAATGCACCTAAGTTTATCCGATAAAAACCAGCGGTTGCCCCTGATTCTACAGCCGTTAATCGCCAGTCCTGTCGGCGTTTTTTTCCACGCAAATGATGTTTTAAATACGTTTGCTTGTGATACGTTTCTTGGTACAATGTCAAACTATCTGCGCCCGCTTGAATAAGCATTTCATAATCGGGTTGGGATAATGGCTGGACTTCAACACCAACTGAATCAAACGTTTTTTTGGCTACGTGTATCGCCTCAGCAATATAATCAGCATCCACACTACCCGGGGCTTCGCCCGTAAGTAACAGTACATGGCGAAACCCGTGCCGATGCAAAATTCCAAGCTCTAGCTGAAACTCTGCCATGCTTAATGTTTTACGGGGGTACTCATGCTCCATGCTAAACCCACAATAGGTACACTGATTGTAGCAAAGATTAGACAGATACACCGGTGCAAATAATTGCATAGTGTGTCCAAATCGTTGAATTGTACGGGTATGGGACATATGAGCCAACCATTCAATATCAACGCGTGAATCAAGCAATGCTGGCATATCATATAGCGACCAGTGCGTCGCCGAATACAAAGCGGCTAAGTCAGCATGTGTGGGTGTTGTAGACAAAAGCGGGGCTACATCAGTATGCGCCTGAAAAACACTAGTCATTTAAAAATTGAGTCAATGCGCCCCAAGTAGGCGAACTGGCTGATGCACAAGGCCCTACGCTAGGCATTCCGGATGTATAGGCTAAACGGCCCGCACGTGTAGCTAAAGAAAAAGCGACTGCATACGCTTCTGGGTCTGGCGCTGTGGCAATCGCCGTATTTACCAATACCGCGTCTGCCCCCAGTTCCATAACCCGAGCCGCCTCTGATGGTTTTCCTAGACCGGCATCCACAACCACAGGAACCTGAGATTGTTCAATAATTATGCGAATCATGGCTTCAGTTTGTACGCCTTGATTCGATCCGATGGGGGATGCCAGTGGCATTACAGTTGAACACCCCACCCCCTCTAATTGTTTAGCTAATACGGGGTCAGGTTGAATATAAGGCAATACAACAAACCCATCATTGACGAGTTCTTTAGCTGCTTTGAGGGTTTCATGACCATCCGGCAGTAAGTATCGGGAATCTGGAATAACTTCTAATTTAATCCAGTTGGACACGCCTGTTGATCGAGCCAACTGGGCTAAGCGAATGGCTTCTTCAGCATTACGTGCTCCAGATGTATTGGGCAAAATACAATAATGATCAGGCGAAACAACGGTTAACATATCATCTTGGGGTTGGTTTAAGTCCACACGCCGAAGGGCTACTGTAACTAGCTCTGTTTGAGCGGCTTCCAATGCTAAACGCATGGTAGACAGGCTGCTAAATTTGCCAGTTCCTAGCAACAAGCGGGATTGAAAGGATCGATCAGCGATAACCAACGAATCTACTACTTCTGTCATACTGCCAGTGTACACCAGATGGCCCCTTGTCGTTAAGCCTTCTAAATCTTGCTAATCTTGATTATAAGCCGCCTATCGGCCGACTATATTCATTATCTTTTCTATTTTTTTTAATACTTCGCTGTTAAAAAACAATCGATTTGGAGGGTTGAATTCTATTTTCTCGTTTTCGAAGTATTTCTTCAATTTGAATTTAAACTTCAATCCGTTTCGAACCCCGTACAGGTTTCTCAGAAATTTCTTTTGGTGCGCCCGGAGGGATTCGAACCCCCGACCTGCGGATTCGAAGTCCGACGCTCTATCCAGCTGAGCTACAGGCGCATTTTGAGTGCTATTTCTTTATTATGCCGAAATCTAGACCAATTGACAACCCCCTGCTCCCCTCAAAATTAACGCGCTACTCTGTATCTTGAAATAATACAGACAATGCCAGCACACCACCAACAACCGCTAAGTCTTTTAATAGTGCCATGAGTGCCCTTGCATCCCCCGCTAAATACGCTGGTAAATGAATGGTTAAAATAAAGATGCCAATCATAACCGCTAATCCCAAACATGCGCGATATGCTTTTACTTGAGTTAAGATAGCCGCCCCACTCAAAATAAGCGCAGCACCTGTAAAATATACCCAAACTATACCACCGGGTATAAACGATGGAACAACCGGCACCATACCGTTAGCGTTCATAAAATGAAACAATCCAAACACAATCATTGGTATTGCAATAAATAGCCGAGACAGAAACATCATAAATGGACTCCTTTTTTACGCTTACTAATCAACTGATCTGGGTACTTGGCATAAGTTATCAAATAATTAAGAATTTGTAAACACCCAGTACGTACACAAGTTCGTTGTTGCCCAATTGCAATTACTTAAGTTAGAATTTAAATAATTGATAAGCGCAATAAGGCGGCATAGCCAAGTGGTAAGGCAGAGGTCTGCAACACCTTTACCCCCAGTTCGACTCTGGGTGCCGCCTCCAGGCTACTATTAATAACCCGTATATTTAATTATGATTAAAGCTTCTATGTGGACCTATATTAAACGATACTTTATCTATGGCCTATTGGTAATTGTCCCCACAATTGTAACGATTTGGTTCTTTGTAGCTTCAATTCAAGTGCTCTCTCGCATGCTAAGCCCCCTGTTTGGACACAAATTGCCATTTATTTGGATGTTGCTTTTATCCATTGTCATTGTAACGCTTGTGGGTATGCTAAGCCGATTATTTATTGGCCGCACAATTGTTGACTACATTGATGGCATTATTGCTAAAATCCCAATTATTCGGACTGTTTACACTAGCGTACAACAACTCGTTGGCACGCTAACTATTCGAAATAAACACTTGTCTAAAGCTGTCTTAATTGAATACCCACGACCGGGCGTTTGGGCTATGGCTTTTATTACACAACACACTGTATCTGGGCTATATGACGCATCGGGCCAATCACTTGGAGCCGATCGATGCGCTGTATTTGTGCCCACAACCCCCAACCCTACATCAGGATTCTTTCTATTTGTTAAAAAAGATGAAATTATTGAACTAAGTATTAGCGTTGAGCAAAGCATGAAAATGCTAATTTCAGCAGGAATCTTAACCAACTAAACGGTCTATAACGCTTTTATTTTGTATTTTGAATGCCGATGACCCCAACGCCAATCCGAGGCCCTGCATTGCCGCTTGGCTGAGAGCCATCATCTGGATTAGCATGCACGACGATGGATCGTCCTAAAATTGGGTTTTTTCCAGTTTGAATACTAATTGTTGTGTCTATAAATGTTTGCTGTACACGGCCTTGAGCATCGGCTTTTAAATTGCCATACGAGCCGGCGTGTCGATTTTTATTCGGTGGCAATCCATGAGGATTCCCTTCTGGATTATAATGCCCCCCTGCCGAGGTGCCATCTGCCGCTGTTCGATCCCCAAACTCATGCACATGAACGCCATGATTTTTTTTGGGATTGAGTCCCTGCAAATCCACCCGAACACGTACCCCTTCATCGGTTTGAGTAAAATAAAACACGCCGGCAACCTGATTGCCCTCGGTTGGCTCAATAACGGCCACCGCATGATGAATACCCGACACATGGGCATGTGCGCCATCATGTTTACGATCACTGCCACACAATCCACAACCGGCTTGAACCATTACCGTTGAAATGATTAGCGTTCCCATTAAAATCCCGAATACTGTTTGTTTTGTTGTTTGTTTGTTGAATATCATGATTATAGTGTAGTACACTGATTCAACTATGACAATAAATATGACAATAAAAAAAGAAAACAGACGTAACGTAGCAATCATTGCACACGTTGACCATGGAAA
>DJIL01000031.1:47059-68739 GCA_002433595.1 bacterium UBP8_UBA6595
GCACACGTTGACCATGGAAAAACAACACTCGTTGATCAGCTATTTAAACAAAGTGGTGCCTTTCACAACCCCGATGCCATTGAGGATCGGCTTATGGACTCGCTAAGTTTAGAAAAAGAACGTGGCATTACCATTCAATCTAAAACGGGGGCCTGTTTCTATAAGGATCACCGCATTAATATTATCGATACCCCGGGCCATGCCGATTTTGGCGGCGAGGTTGAGCGCGTGTTAGCTATGACAGATGGCGTTCTGTTTTTAGTCGACGCGGCAGAAGGCCCGATGCCCCAATCCTATTTTGTATTAAAAAAAGCGGTTCAGCACAATTTACCTATTGTTGTTGTAATGAATAAAATTGACAAGCCCGCCGCTCGTCCAGACTGGGTGCTTGATCAGGTATTTGATTGCTTGGTCCAGTTGGATGCTCCAGACGAGCTTCTCGATTTCAAAACTGTTTATGCATCAGCCAAAGAAGGCTTTGCCAGCAATGACCCGACCGTTCGAGAGGGAACAATGGACTTGATTTTCGATAGCATTATTGAACAAATACCCGCTCCATCAGCTGATGTCGACCACCCACTTCAATTCCAAATTGCATCATTTAGCTATTCCGCTTTTATGGGACAGCTTTGCATTGGGCGTGTTCGCTCTGGGCAAGTATCCGTTAATGACGAAGTGATTATTATGACCGGCGATACTCCAGGTGAAAAAACTAGAGTTACTAAACTATATCAATTCAAAGCCAATGAGCAAGAAGAAGTTGATAGCGCAATTGCGGGTGATATCGTTGCTATCGCGGGTGTTAAAAAAGCATCAATTGGCGATACCCTATGCGATCCTCAAGATCCCATTGGGCTGCCTGGAATCCATATTGATCCCCCGACTCTATCAATTACATTTATGGCAAATGACTCCCCGTTCTCAGGTCAAGAAGGAGAATTTGTTACACCCAATCATGTCTACGATCGCTTAGATCGTGCCGCATTATGTGACGTGGCGCTGCATGTTGAAAAACTAGCCGGGGAGCGGGGTATCAGCGTATCGGGGCGTGGTGAACTTCACTTAGGTATTTTAATTGAAAACATGCGACGTGAAGGCTACGAATTTCAATGCTCGAAGCCCAATGTAATTCTTAAAGAAGAAAACGGGCAAAAATTAGAACCTTATGAGATTTTGACTATTGATGTATCTGAAGCGCTAATGGGGGGGGTGATTGAACAATTGGGTCATCGAAAAGGTACCATGCAAAATATGGAACAAGAAAATGGGCAAGTTCGATTAATTTACCACATTCCCAGTCGGGGTTTATTGGGCTATCAGTCTGAATTTATGATGGCTACAAAAGGCACTGGCGTTATGAACTATCGATTTCATGAATATGGCCCTTATGTTGGGGAGCTTAAAACTCGAAAGCAAGGCGTTTTAATTGCAAAGGAAAACTGTGAAACAGTCACGTATGCTTTGTACCACCTACAGCCCCGAGGAACATTATTTATTGGACCGAGTGTTCGCGTATACAAAGGGCAAGTTATTGGCCAACACGCTAAAGACGATGACCTGACTGTTAATGCTGCAAAAAGTAAAAAATTGACCAACATGCGATCCTCCGGTACCGACGAAAGCTTGGTTCTAACCCCGCCTAAAACTATGCAACTGGAAGATTACTTATCCTTTATTGATGATACCGAGTTAGTTGAGTTTACGCCGAAATCAATTCGTGTTCGAAAAAAAATCTTGTAACAATTAGTTGTTATCTGAGCAGTCATCATGTGCCTATTTGAATCAACAATTCAATGAGCTAACCGGTTTAGTTCGGAATAGTCCGTTTATTAATTATAATGTTCGACGAAATACGCTACTAACACTCAAGAAACTACTGATTAAGAATCATGTAGAACTATGCGATTCGCTGAATCAAGATTATGGGCATCGCCCATATTTTGATAGTTTAGCGGGTGATATTCTTTCAACAATTTCAAGTATTAACTATACTGTAAAGCAGTTAAACAAGTGGATGCGGCCATCTAAACGACAATCTGGGGCTGTTGTTCGCTATCAAGCATTGGGGATTGTTGGAATTATTTGCCCATGGAACTTTCCAATTTCTTTATCGATGATTCCAGCAATTCAAGCACTTGCTGCTGGAAATCGCGTTTTGATAAAAATAAGTGAGTTAAACCCAAATACTGGAAAATTACTATGCAAACTATGCCAGCCGTTATCCCCCTTTATTCGGATTATACAGGGAGATTCAAGCGTTGGCATGCATTTTTCTACGCTGAAATTTAATCATCTAGTGTTCACAGGGTCCGCGAGTACCGGTCGAAAAGTCATGGCGGCGGCCGCTAAAAATTTAACCCCTGTCACATTGGAGCTGGGAGGGAAATCACCCGTTATTATTGACGAAACCGCTCGTTTAAGCCAATGCATACACGCGATTATTTTTGGAAAAATATTTAACGCTGGTCAAGTATGTATTGCCCCTGACTATGTATTTATTATAGACAATCGATTGAATCTATTTATTCAGAAAATAATTAAGGCCTATACTCAGCATTATAATAGCAAGCGCGTAACAACTATTATATCCAATTATCATGCAAACCGTATTCAAAAACTACTCGATGACGCTAAACTTAAAGGGGCCAAAATTTACACAATACCCATATCGCGACAGCTAAGCCCGCATGAAATACCCCCAAGCATTATAACCAATACAAACGACACAATGGCAATTATGCACGAAGAAATTTTTGGTCCTTTGTTAATTGTAAAGCCCTATACATCGCTTCAACAGGTTATTAAGTATATTAATCAACGCCCCTCGCCTTTGGCCTTATATATTATGTCCACCAACACATCTACAATTAACACATTGTTGGACAATACGCATAGCGGTGGGGTATCGGTTAACGATTGCTTCGTTCATGCCTCTATTAACGACGCTCCCTTTGGGGGCATTGGTGAATCCGGCATGGGGCACTATAAAGGGAAGGAAGGTTTCTTAACATTTTCAAAAGCAAAAACCGTTTTTTATACAAGCCGATGGTCAATAAAAAACAACTCTATATTAGTATGCCGATCATTCATTACTACGCTATTACGATTTATACTTAGGGCTCAATCTCGGTAAGTCACGCCCAATTCGTTTATACGCATCAAGCATTGCCGGAGACTCCCCCATTGCTAAGCGCAAACATCGAACAAAATACTGGGCTTTAAGTAAAGCGAACCGCTTTGGTTTCTCGTTAAAACATTTCAATAAATTGGGATGAATTGAGGCAATTGCAGCGTTAAATAAACAGTTATACCCAAGTTTAGTAGCCAAACTAATTGGAGGGTTTTTCAAAAAATTTATCCACAAAAGTGTCGATTCAACTTGACCAATATTTGAATTAAAATTTAACCATTGATGCAATTCAGCTTCTGTCTCTAGCATAATATTAACCCCCAGTAACCGTGCTGTTTTAGTTTGCTCCAACACAAACTGATTGGACTCATCCGGTGTTAATGTATCTTGCCCATAGTCTTGATAAGCAAGTAAAAATGATTGAACTAAGGAATAATGCACCCATGCTGTTAGATAGGGGTCATTGGCATCGTATTGCTTTCCACGACTCGATGTTCCAATAACGTGCGCATGCATGCTTTGAATACGCTTGATCATGCCCATTACTTCTGGCATTGCGCCAAATGTTACAGTGGCCACATAATCGCTAGTTCTGGACAAGCGTGTGATTGGGTCTTTCAGCATGGTTGAATGTTGCAAAAAGCCATCCACCACCTCTGGGTGGGCCGATTGAATTATAAGGGCACGAACACCGCCCATGAAACCCGATACATCGCGCATAATTTTCCATGTTACTGACTCTGGACCATATAACCCCGGATCCCCTTTATAGTCCAGTGTATTTGCCATAGGATTTAGGCCTTGGTCAAAAAAACTGAGAACAGACTGACGCAATCTATTTAACATACCACTATTTTAGCACAGTACTATTTTAAAGAGCATTATTTTAAAGAGCATTGAAAAAGATAAACAATAAAGATATTATTATTTTTATGAGTAAAAAAATAATTCAATCACTTGTCAGTTTTTTAGCACTATTTGGGGTTCTGCTTTCCGGCTATATTGTTTTAATTAAAGCCTTACAGACCGGATGCAGCACGGCAGCGTGCAATGCCGTTCTTAATAGTTCATATGCCAGCCTATTTGGAATATCCAATGCCAGTATTGGCGTCGGGTTTTATTTGATGCTATTGCTACTTTCAATTCGACGTGAATGGCTGCTAGCTCTTATCGGTATTGGCTGTGCCACACTGGTTTCATTAATTCTATTATTAATTCAGGCCTTTATTATTAAAGACTGGTGCTTCTTGTGCATTGCATCGTCTAGCACGATTACTGGACTATTAATTTTAATTACTTGGCTATATCAAAAAACGCCCCAAAAACCAAGCATTGATATAAGTTTTGGGCTTATATTATGCGGTGTTTTTTTAACCGGCCCCCTGTTACATTATGGCGTGAACACAGTAATAAATACAG
The DNA here is from genome assembly GCA_002433595.1 of bacterium UBP8_UBA6595. GTDB lineage: Bacteria > Margulisbacteria > Marinamargulisbacteria > UBA6595 > UBA6595 > UBA6595. Next base: position 51,609 of record DJIL01000031.1, read on the forward strand.
ACTTAGTTATCATTAAAGTCGATGGGAAATCTTACACAGAATCGGCCATTGACTCTGAGCTTGGTCTGCGAATGATGACATTAAAAAACCAGCAAAATCAGCTGAGAAGAAATTGGGCCTATGAGTACGCAATCGAACGCGAAGCGGCGGCTAAACAAGTGGCGCCCGGCGTTCTTATGCAACAAGTTTTTCCATCACAGCCTTCAATTGCTTCAATTAATGCCTACCAGAATTATTTGGAAGACACGTACACCATTGTGTTTACATTGCCACCCAGCACACGTATAGCCTTACCTAAAACACCCAATCGCTTTGCGAAAAAAGGCCCCGATAATGCAGCGTTTCAAATTGTTACATTTTCAGATATTCAATGCCCTCATTGCAAAACCAAACATCACGAGCTGAACGAGCTTCAAGCCCGTTACCCCGAAGCCATTCAAATTGAATATCGGCATTTTCCATTAAGTCACCATCCGCAAGCTAAGTTGGCGGCCCAGGGCAGTTGGTGCGCGGGTCAGTCCGGGCAGTTTTGGACGTTCTTAGATGAAACGTTTGAAAACACAAATAATTTAACTCAGACTGGATTGCTCAGCATCGCCAATACGCTGGGGTTAGACTCAAAAGCCTTCTCTGCATGTTTAATTAGTGATGAAAGCCAAGCCGCTGTAGAAGCCGATGCTCGTGAAGGCATTAAGTTAGGTGTTTCTCAAACACCCAGCGTATTTGTGAATGGCCAGTATACAACAGAGACTATTACCGCCAAGTCATTGGGGCTTACAAACTAACATAAACGATGGCCCTTTTTATAACTTTAAACTTTTAAAACAAGCTAAAAACCTATGGCCAAAATCGCATGGTTTTTTATACAAAAATAAATAAATCCACTTGATCATAGCCTGTCAATTTTGATACAATAGTAATTACAAAAACAAAGCGTATTATAACTATCTGAAAACTAAAAAAGAACTAACTAATTATGAGTAATTTTGAAAAATTTGCCAATCAGCCTTATCAGTATGGATTTAAAACAGATATTAAGAGCGATACATTTCCTCCTGGGCTAAATGAGGCGACTATTCGATCTATATCAGAAAAAAAACAAGAACCTCCGTTTATGCTTAATTACCGACTTAAAGCATTTAAGCATTGGCAGGGCATGACCGAGCCTACCTGGTCTGCCGTAGATTACCCAACGATTGATTTTCAATCACTATCCTACTATTCAGCCCCCAAAAAAAAGGAAGTGTTGGATAGCATGGATGATGTGGATCCTGAATTAAAGCGAACCTTTGAGAAACTCGGTATTCCCTTGACTGAACAAAAACGATTAGCCAATGTAGCCATGGATGCTATTTTTGATAGTGTCTCTGTCGCCACCACGTTTAAAGAAAAATTAATGAAAAAAGGGGTGATCTTTTGCCCAATATCTGAAGCCATTCAAAAATACCCAGAATTGGTAGAGCAGTACTTAGGATCAGTCGTACCTCATACCGACAACTTCTACGCAGCACTCAATAGTGCCGTCTTTTCCGACGGATCGTTTGTATACGTACCAAAAGATACTGTATGCCCCATGGAATTATCAACCTATTTTCGAATTAACACAGAAAACACCGGTCAATTCGAGCGCACCTTAATTATTGCGGACACCAACAGTTCTGTTAGTTATTTAGAAGGCTGTACCGCCCCTGCATTTGATACCAACCAATTGCATGCAGCTGTTGTTGAGCTCGTTACGTTGGACGATGCTTCAATCAAATATTCTACTGTTCAAAATTGGTATGCCGGAGATCCTAAAACTGGCGCAGGGGGTATCTATAATTTTGTAACCAAACGAGGGAAATGCCAAGGTAAGCGGTCTAAAATTTCATGGACCCAAGTTGAAACAGGGTCTGCCATTACCTGGAAATACCCCAGTTGCGTATTAATTGGCGATGAGTCTGTTGGTGAATTTTATTCTGTTGCATTAACCAATCACAAGCAACAAGCCGACACAGGAACTAAAATGATTCACATTGGCAAAAATACCACTAGCACCATTATTGCCAAAGGAATTTCAGTGGGTGAATCTGATAATATATACCGTGGCTTAGTTCAAGTAAATGCCTCCGCTGATGGGGCTCGGAATTTTACTCAATGTGACTCAATGCTGATTGGAGACCAATGCAGTGCCAAGACCTTTCCTGATATTAAAACACGAAATCCTAGCGCAACTGTTGAGCATGAAGCCTCAACCTCTAAAATTGGCGATGATCAGCTCTTTTATTGCCAACAACGGGGAATGACCATGGAGCAAACCATCAATATGATTGTCGGCGGGTTTTGCCAATCAGTATTTAAGCAATTGCCCATGGAGTTTGCTAGTGAAGCAACTCAATTATTAAATTTAAAGTTAGAAAATTCTGTCGGTTAACTTAAGGAGACCCTAATTATGTTGTTTAATGTTGATTGTTTATGCGCAAGTATTAATGAAACCCCTATTTTAAATAAGTTGTCGATGTCGGTGCAGGCCGGTGAGGTTCATGCCATTATGGGTCCCAATGGCTCAGGAAAAAGCACCTTGGCTAAAGTTATTGCCGGAGACGGAACTTATGACGTGTCCAGTGGAAGTATTCAACTAAATGGCGAAGCCATTGATGCTATGGATCCAGACGAACGCGCTATGGCCGGTTTGTTTCTAGCCTTTCAATACCCTATTGAAATTCCAGGCGTTAACAATGCTGATTTTCTTCGACAAGCGTATAATAATCAGCAAAAACACAACGGGAAATCCGAGTTGGACCCTTTGGATTTTGATGGCCTATTGCAAGACATGTTGAAAAAACTACGTATGGATAGTGTGTTTGCTGATCGTGATTTAAATGCAGGGTTTTCTGGGGGTGAGAAAAAACGTAATGAGATTTTGCAATTATTACTTTTAAACCCTCAGTTGGCTATTTTAGATGAAACAGACTCTGGATTGGATATTGATGCCTTACGAATTGTATCTGAAGGCGTTAACTCGTTTAAGTCTGATACAAATGGGGTTGTGCTTATTACACATTATCAGCGCCTACTCGATTATATTAAACCCGATTTTGTACATGTGTTATACAACGGTCAAATTATTGAGTCTGGTGATGCTCAATTGGCCCTGTCTTTAGAAAAACACGGGTACGATGATATTGTAAGTTCCTATGAGTCTGCCCAAGTCAATGTCTAAATTCACTGACATTTATATTGACGATCAGCAAGTCACTCCCCAGCATATTGATCTTCAGTTGGATCAAAATGACCAGTCTGCCAGTTGGCATATTCAATTAGCTAATAACGCACAAGCTATTGTACTCTATGATCAAACGGCTACTGACGCCGTGTCTATAACAGAATCAATCCAAATAACGTTGGGTGATAATGCCCGCCTATGTTTTCTAATTCAACAAGCCCTACAGCCCTGTACAACTGTCACACAAGCTCTCCATATTGGCATGGGTGCCAGTAGCCAGCTAACCAGTGGTATTATTACGCAAGGCGGACAGCGTGTTGATTACTCAGCAACCGCTGAATTTAATGCAGCCGGCGCCCACGCTGATTTTTTTGGAGTATCCAAAATTACGAACAAGAACCGTGTTGATTTCAACGTGAATGCGAATCATTGCACCCCCGATAGTAGTAGCAACCAGACATTTCGCAGTATTGTGCATGATACAGCGACATCCAACCACAATAGCCGAGTATCCGTTGCTCGAAATGCCAAAGGCACGCTTACGCATCAGCTTAGTCAACATATTTTGTTGTCTAAACGGGCGTCTGGCAATGCCAAGCCTGAGCTGGATATCTTAACCGATGATGTACAATGCAACCATGGGGCAACTATTGGGCAATTATCCAGTGATGCCCTGTTCTATCTACAAGCACGGGGCTTATCTAAAATAGAAGCCGAAACATTATTATTAAATGCGTTTTTACAAGATAGTTTAGATCAAATGGCCCCAGAGCCAATCCGAAAATGGTTAAAAGCGATTTAATCCGTCAACAGTTTCCAATGCTTGCCCAAGACCCTCAGCTGGTATACTTGGATAATGCCGCAACCACATTAAAACCGAAACCTGTTATTGAGGCGATTGAATCCTTTTACTCTAAGCGTTACAGCACCGTGCATCGGGGTGTTTACTGGTTATGCCAACAGGCGACTCTGGACTATGATCAGGTTCGTGCCCAGGTTCATCAATTTATTGGATCTAAATCAGATCGTGAAATTGTATTTACCAAAGGAACTACCGATGCCATTAACTTAGTGGCCAATGGCGCGGCTAAAATCTGGCTATCGCCCGGTGATGAGGTATTGATTACCCATACCGAACACCATGCCAATATTATTCCCTGGCAGCAAGTGTGTAATCGCATTGGGTGTACCTTAGTTGTCGCGCCCGTATTACCCAATGGCCATTTAGACATGGTCGAATTCAAGCAACTTCTAAATGCCAACACTGCATTTGTGTCTGTGGGCCATATTAGCAATGCATTAGGCGTTGAGCACCCCGTTAAAACTATAATTGAGTTGGCTCATGCTGTTGGCGCAAAGGTATTGGTTGACGGAGCTCAAAGTATTGCCCATCAAGCCATTGATGTACAGGCCCTGGATTGTGATTTTTTTTGTTTTTCTTCGCATAAATTATATGGACCAACGGGTGTGGGGGTTTTATATGGAAAAAAACAGTGGTTGGATGCACTGCCACCCTATCAGTATGGCGGTGACATGATTGACACTGTTACTTTTGAAAAAACAACATTTGCAGCACCTCCGATGCGCTTTGAGGCTGGAACCCCTCCTATTGCCCAGGTTATGGGTATGGGCGCTGCTATTGAGTATGTCCAAGGTATTGGTTTAGACTGTATTGCCAAGCATGAAGCGGAACTTCTAAGTTACGCGTATTCAACCCTGCCCGCATGTTCCGGACTAACGATAGTCGGCGAACCCACTACGGGTATTATTTCGTTTACGTTAGCCGGTATCCATCCCCATGATATTGGTACTATTCTAGACTCCCAAGGTATCGCTGTTCGTGCGGGCCATCATTGTGCACAACCAACCATGAAATTATTTAATGTATCCGCTACAACCCGAGCCTCTTTTGGCGTGTACAACACGACCGCAGATATCGATGCCTTAGTCCGCGGTATTCAGTATGTTCAATCCGTGATGACATGAGTCGAAATTTAAACCAGTTATATCAATCAACTATTTTAGAGCACAATAAAAATCCCAAGAATTTTGGCATTCTGAATGCCCCAACCCACATTGCACATGGGAAAAACCCACTCTGCGGAGACACCTATACGCTCTACCTTCAATTAGACGATACTGATTGTATTGTTGATGCTAGCTTTCATGGCGATGGGTGTGCCATATCTAAATCAAGTGCGTCTTTAATGATGGATCGCATTATTGGGCTAAATGTTCAAGATGTTTTGTCACTATGCGAATCGTTTTTGAAATTGGTAACATCGGATGCTAGTGTGGACCGAGAGTTTTTGGGTAAATTAAAAATTTTTGAAGGGGTTAAAGCGTACCCCGTTCGGGTCAAATGTGCCACCTTAATTTGGCATGCCGCCCAAACAGCCTTGCTGCGATCCGGGGAAACGGTATCCACAGAGAACAGCTAAGCTGGATAGTTTGTTTGGATCAAATTTAAAATTTACTTTTTCTCCATACTTTCGAGGGGCATCCAAGTAGATGCTTAATTCGCCGTTTTCCAAATCTTTTTGTAAAAGTTCGGCTAATTCTTGGTTTGATTTAGTTTCTTTTTCATACTTTCGCCCCACTTAAATAAGCATGTCGAAAAGCATCTACATCATTATCAGCTAGCCCAATACCTGTATTATCCACCACACCTTTTTCGTTCTTTTTTAATGGTCTAATAGTCTTAACAACTATGTTCCTGCTAATCGAATGCGCCAAAGTAGGATTTTTTGAGAGTTAAATTCTATATGCATCATTATTCAATATGTCGCTATTCTTGTAAAAAAATCACCCTAACCAGCCCACTAAAAGAGGGGCCCTTTTTTGATAACCGCATTCCCTTAATAAATGCAAGCTGATATAATAATTTGAATGACCAAAGCACTCAAAATTGTTGAACTGGGCAATCCGATTTTATTTAAAAAAGCAACCCCAATTCCCGATGTCACGCATCCCGATATTCAAACATTAATTGATCAAATGATTGAAACCTTAAAACATGCCAATGGCGTAGGCTTGGCCGCCCCTCAAGTGGGGGTGTCCAAACGACTGTATTTGATTTGGGTAGACCCTGTTGATACATCCGCAGCCACTATTCGAGTCGTGATTAACCCCAAACTCACGGTTATTCCATCCAATAAAGTGCGCGATATTGAAGGGTGCTTGAGCATTCCTGGATTGCGCGGTACTGTAAGCCGAAATCAACAGGTTCTACTCCACTATCAAGATCGAACGGGTAGTGAGCATACCGTGCATGCCTATGATTTTGAAGCTCGAATCATACAACACGAGCATGACCACCTGGATGGAATCGTTTATTTAGACCGTCTTAAATCCAGTCACGATTTAATGACAGAATCGTATTATACAACTATGGAGGCACTATGATTTTATCCGATACTGGGATCCGCGATCGCATTCAGTCTGAAGAACTGGCGATTACACCCTTTAATCCAGATGCTCTGCAGCCAGCTTCATTAGACTGTTGTTTAGGCAATCATTATTTACTGGTAGATGAATATAAAATGGGGTGCATTCAAATGGATCAGCCCATCGAGTATCGGGAAATTATTGCCGATTCATTTACGCTACCGCCCCATTCATTTGTATTGGCTACAACACAAGAGCATGTACGCTTACCCAATAATCTAACGGCATTTGTTGAAGGACGAAGTTCAATTGGTCGAATGGGATTATTTGTTCAAAACGCGGGCTGGGTAGACGCTGGTTTTGAGGGAAAAATAACATTGGAACTATACAATGCCAATTCGCTTCCCATTCAACTACTTACCGGTCGACGGGTGTGTCAGTTGGTATTTTGCACATTGGATCAAGCCGCTGAACATGGGTATAACGGCAAGTACCAAGGCCAGTCCAACGCTGTAGGCAGTCGTATATACCAAGATAATGGTATCCTGTCCTAACTGTCAGAAGCCCATTGGCACTCAGGGAAACCGGCTTTATTGTAAAGACCCGGACTGTGGGTTTGACGTGCGGTATCAATGTCCGTTTTGTTCCCATCATTTTGAATGTGATACCGGTACCTGTCCCCAGTGCAACCAGTCTTTAGACACAGACACACTATTAAACATGATTCAGTATGATTTAGTCTTTGATACGCACACAGTCTGCCAAACATGCCAGTCCATGACCGTCCACCCGAGAACATCCCCCAATGCACGACGATGTTTTAAGTATCAAAGCTGTATTGGGCAAATGAATTTATTTGAAACTAAACAGAAAGACACCTTAGTATTTTTGGATTTTGAAACCACCGGTTTAGATATGAACAGGGATGATATTATTGAAATTGGTGCATTAAAACTGGATGCGAACGGGCATTTAAGTCATTTTCAAACCTTTATTCATACTCAAAAAAAGCTTTCATCCACTATTACTAAACTTACTAGCATCACCGATAGTATGCTAATCGGGGCGCCCTCAGCAAACTCTGTTTTTCAATCGTTTAATGACTTTGTTGGAACCAGTACATTGGTCGTTCACAATGCTGATTTTGATATTCCTTGGCTACTTATTATGACTCATGTTTATGACACAGCGTTTCATGCGAATCAATTTGTATGCACATTGGATTGGGCTAAAAAAAATCAAGAACCTCGCTGCAGTTTGGGTGTGTTGGCCAAAAAATATGGCATTATTAATAGTCAAGCCCACCGAGCATTGTCCGACGCGATTGCCACACATGCCCTATACTTTTCCTTTGATAATTTAAATAAAGCGCCCCGCCCCGTTCAATCTCTCAATCATTACAGTGCTTTAGCGGAACGTATTGCCACACGTCGAATGGCAGAGACCGCACCGGCATAATCTCATGAACAAGCCCAATGCCATCGTTGTATTTTCAGGCGGACAAGATTCCACAACTTGCTTAGCTATTGCCAAAGCCAATCATGAGACAGTTCAGGCGATTGCTTTTGATTACGGGCAGCGGCATCGCATTGAATTGGACCAAGCCCGTTATTTGGCGGACTATACCCAAACCCCCCTTAAAGTGGTTGATCTATCGTTTATGGCGAACTTAACTCAAAATGCGTTAACCGATTCAACCGCGGATATTGTGCATCATGAGGGGCAATTGCCATCTACCTTTGTTCCGGGTCGCAACCAATTATTTTTGTCTATTGCTGCATCGTGGGCCTATCAACTGGGCGTCACGCATTTATATACCGGGGTATGCGAAGCCGATTACGCCGGCTATCCGGATTGCCGCTATAATTTTATTCAGTCGTTGGAGCATAGCATCCAGTTAGGCATGGAATACCCCATCCAGATTCACACACCCCTCATGAACAAAACCAAGGCTGAAAGCATTCAAATCATGCAGCAATTGGGTTGTTTGGACTGGTATTCGCATACCCACACCTGCTACCACGGCCATCGCCCGCCCTGTGGCACCTGCCCGGCGTGCCAATTGCGCGCGGCTGGCTTTGCCAAAGCGGGACTTGATGATCCGTTGGTTAGTATTGTAAACTCTTAAATAGAGAAATCTTAGTGAAATCTTAGTGAAATTTTAGGGGAATCTTAGGGGAGTCTTATATGCCAGTTAATTTTTATACTATGCGCAATACTATAGACCATCAAGCGGTCATCCCCATACTCAAGCACCCTCCAATGGTTATCCTCTACCCCTCAAGCATCTCAACCAGGGTCCTTTCCAACCACTCCGGGTAAACGGTTTTGCAGAAGCCGTGGGTAAAGAAGCCTCTTATTCGGCTTCAGATAATACCGGAAGAAAAAGAAATCCTCCACCATTAAGAGATCGACTTCTTGATCCGCATCCTAAAAAAACAGAAATTCTTGATTTAATAAATAAAATAAAATCTGAGGAGTTGAATCGTACACCTTATCAATTGGACACTAGTGTAACAACTACGGGTATTACTTATCTAGCACTGGCTCTTTTCAAAAACTTAGATGAAGAAATAATAGAGGCTTTAGCACGCAAGTGTGATGTTAATAAAACCCTTAGCCCGCATCATGATACAGCATTAACGCTCGCAATTCATGATCGGTATCCTACAGCAGGAATTCTTGCTTTAATAAAGGCCATGACACCCGATCAGTTGAATCATGTAACAACTAACGGTTATTCTGCTCTACGACTGGCTTTTAGGCATTCATCAGGTAAAGAAATAATAGATTTTCTATTACTAGATGCAATAAAAAAGCTAATAAACCAACAAAAAAAACCTGCTTTTTTTATTACTTTGATTGTATTGGCTATTTCAGTGAGCAAATTTGGATTGGATAAAGTTGATATCCAACGCATCCAAAAGCTTCACAGCGACTATCTTAAGATTGATGATGCTACGCAAAAAAAAGAAGCTCTCACCCAGTTATTAAATAAAATAAACGGCAAGAAGGTTAAACAATTAGACACATTAGCTCGCTTAATTAGATTAGAATTAGCTTTGCTAAAGCACGAAAACTTAAGCGATAGAGGTATTAAAGAGTATTTGGAGAATATAAGTCTCCTAGACTTTTGGAGTGAATTAATGGATAAAGGTCCGGATCCGAACGATGATTTCTTGATATGTAGTGTGAGTTTTGCACGCATTGATCAAGATGATGAAGCCTTTTATATTAATACGAATAAAGAGGATCCTTTAGGTGCTGTCTTTAAATTGGCTTCTTTGGAAGATTACATGAGAGAAAACCCTAGTAAATTTACAGGGTCCAGATATGAAGCGGTGGCCGCATTGACTATGACCGGTGATTCTAAACTAATCAGAGGCATCGTTTCTACAAGCATCGATGAATTACAGGAAATTCAAGACACACTCACACAAATCGTTCGTATGCTGAACGAATAATCCGTTCAGTGTCTTCCCAGCCCAGACAAGCATCCGTAATTGAAACACCCGGTTTGAACTGACTGACCGGTTGCTCACTCGACTGATTGCCTTCGTTTAAATGGCTCTCCACCATAGCCCCTAAAATATGCTGATTACCCGCCACTACTTGCTCAATAACATTTTCAAAGACATCGATTTGACGCTTCGCCTGTTTCTCAGAGTTGGCATGACTGCAATCAATCAGTAATCGGTTGTATAAACCCGCATGATTTAACTGCTTGATCGCCGCCGTGACATCATTTGAAGAATAATTGGGCGAATGCTTACCCCCACGCAATACTAAATGCCCCCACACGTTGCCATTGGTGCGATAAACACTCGCCTGACCCGATTCATTCAACCCCAAAAAGCTATGGCCATGACTCACCGACTGCATCGCTGAAACGGCCACATCTAAATTACCATCTGTCCCGTTTTTAAACCCAACGGGCATGGACAACCCACTGGCCATTTCCCGGTGTGTTTGCGACTCTGTTGTCCGAGCTCCAATGGATGCCCAACTCACCAAATCAGCAATATATGATGGGGTAATGGGGTCTAAAAACTCTGTACCGGCTGGCACCCCCATTGCATTGAGCTGAATTAATAACTCTCGAGCCAAACGTAAGCCTTTAGACATATCACATTGTCCATTGATATCGGGATCGTTAATAAATCCTTTCCAGCCTACTGTTGTCCGCGGTTTTTCAAAGTAAACACGCATCACAATAAAAAACTTTTCTTTAACCGCGTCTTTAAGGGCCAGCAAGCGTTCTGCGTAAGCCAGTGCTGCATCAGTATCGTGAATAGAACACGGCCCCACCAACAACAAGGTCCGAGAATCTTGGCCCGCTAAAATACTGGTAATGGTATCGCGACTATCTTGAACCATACGCATCGCTACCTCTATGTCGGGTAAGGAACACCCATTCATTAGCTCATTGGGCGTCATGAGGGGCTCAACGGATCGAATATTAATATCTCTTAGGGAGTGTTTAGTATGCTTGTTCATACCACAAGTATACCCGGTATTGTAAAAATGTAAATAAGACACAGTGTATTTATAAAGTATTTATAAAATTTATTTACATTGGGTCAGTAATTTGAGATACTTAATAGTATCCATGGCAATAATTAATAACACCGTTAACGGGCTAGTTCTCACTGGGGGTGGTGCACGTGTAGCCTATCAGACCGGTGTATTGTCTGCCATTAGTGAGATTAGTAGAGAAAAAAACAACCAATGTCCCTTTCAAGTAGTCACGGGAACCAGCGCCGGCGCCATTAATGCCGCTTGTGTGGCTTCGTATCACGATGACTTTCAAACCGCTACCCAACTGTTGAGTCATATGTGGGGAACGATTCATACTAATCGTGTGTTTCGTGTGGATTCTATTACATTAATTAGCCGAGGGCTTCGTAGCGTTCTTGACCTGGTGTTAGGCCGGCTGGGTGGGAATAACTATACCCGAGGCTTACTAGATACATCGCCATTAATCAAATTGCTAAAGCCTCACTTGCGATTTAACGCTATTCAAGACCACATTGATGCGGGGCAATTGCGTGCTTTGGGAATTACCGCTGTAAACTATGCCAATGGCACTAGCAAGACGTTTTTTCAAGCCCATGATGAGTGCCTGCCTTGGCACCGCATGCGTCGGCAAGCCGAACAAACTAAAATTCACCTCAAACATATTATGGCCTCCACCGCGTTGCCTGTTTTATTTCCACCCGTTAAAATTAATAATCGCTATTATGGTGACGGTAGCTTGCGCAACTATACACCGTTAAGCTCAGCGATTAAATTAGGAGCCACTAAGTTAATGGTTATTGGGGCTCGCCAATCTGAAGTGAGTCCGCATCAGCCCAAAAGCCTGCACAATTCGCTCAGTATTCCCTCTATGGGTAAAATTATTGGTGTATTAATTAATACTCTGCTATTAGATGCTATTGATTTTGACTGTGAGCGCCTATCCCGCATTAACCACACCATTACTCAATTGCCACCCGAGCATAGCTCTCAGCTTCGGCCTATTGACGTGCTAGTCATTCGGCCATCTGAAGATTTGGGACGCTTGGCACTGGATTCTTATCAAGATATTCCCTCCGGTCTCCGGCATTTTATTAGCAGTTTAGGAAAACCCGAAGCTTCGGCAGATTTGGTTAGTTATCTACTATTTGAACCCAGCTATACTCAAAGACTCATTAAACTGGGCTATGATGATGCTATGAAAAAGAAAACTGATATTCAACTATTCTTACGCTGACTCCGACGGTGCATCCACCAACGCGTCTAACTGATTAAGCAAGCCTTCAATATAAGCAACGCTCGACGTCCAAAACTCAGGGTCTTGTAAGTCCACCCCCACCGTTTGACAAATTGTCATTGGATCTTGTGATTTTCCCATGGCTAATAATTGCTTAAATGGTTTCATGAATGACGATGGGTGTTCACGGTAGCGTTGATATAACCCCAATACCAATAAATTACCAAAATTATAGGCATATACATAAAATGGAACTGAAATAAAATGTGGAATAGTTAACCACTCCCACCGGTACCCTTCCGGATAGCTTACAGACTCGCCAAATAATTCATGTAACTGCTGAACATATAAATCACATAGGGTATCTACAGACACGGGCCCATTGGCTAATTGGCCATGCACAACTTGTTCAAATTGTGAGAACATGTTTTGGCGGTGACTAGTTGCAAATAAATCCTCTAATTTATCTGTCAAGAGCGATCGACGCTCCGCATCAGTATTCGCTTGCGCATACAATCGCTCGGATACAATCATTTCGCAAAACACGCTCGCTGTTTCACACAAAGGCAAGATAGCATGTTGCTGTATTAATGGTAAATCTTGGGTATACATGGCGTGAATAGCATGTCCCAATTCATGGGCCATTGTCGAAACATCTCGGGATCGCCCCAAAAAGTTTAGCATTACATACGGATTAACACGATGGGTTGAGCTGGAACAGTAGGCGCCACCCTGTTTGCTTGGCAATACCGGGGCATGAATTCGATTTTCCTCAAACATTGTGTACGCTTTTGCATAAAAATCTGAGTCAAAGTCATTCAAGGCATCCAAGACAATTGTTTTGGCTTCATTAAATGAATAGACTCGGTCTCCAGCGGGCATCGGCGCATAGATGTCAGACAAAGTCAACGTGTCCAATCCCAAAATAGTTTTCTTTAATTGATAGTATCGTTGAACCAATGTATTGGATGATTGAGTCACTGCATGCAGTTGGTCGACTACATTTTTTGGCAAATCATTGCGTTGATTCATAACATCAATAGGCGATTCATAGCCTCTCAATTGACAACTTTGTACCGAATCTTTAATAATAGCCAGAAAACTTTTGCTGAGTGGAATGGCATGGGACTCGTATCGTTCAAAAAATAACCGCATGGCTGTCTTGCGCACTACCGGGTCCGCATGTTGACGTAGGGCTCTTAATTGCGCACCATTCATCGTTTTTTCTTCCCCATCCACTGTAATTGAAAATTGGAATGATGCGGTTAATTCATTGTATAAACTTTCAAAGGCTTGCGATCCATTAATTGTTTTGAGATTAATAACTTTCTCCTCAGGCTCAGTTAAATAATAGCGCGCGTGTTTAACAATTCGGCGAATTGTATAGGCATACCGCGTTAGTGCCGAAGACTCCGCTAATACTGCCTCGCACTGCGTATCGGTTAATGTTCCTAACTCTAAATTAAAAAATAACAAGTGATTTTGTACTATAGTTTCTAGCTCATCCATTGTCTGAACCCAATGTTGAATGGTAGTACTCGCGGTATCAATTGAAAATTGTAAATGTACAAACTGACTGGCTTCATACAGGGGAATTAAACACGCCTCCAATTCCTGGAACGCAGCTGCTAGTGAATCGCCCGATAGTTCGCATAATTGCCCCCGGTATTTGCGTGAAAAATCCACTGCCAACTTAGGTGCTGATTGCACCAATTCCGTAAACTTTGGGTCATCAAACCCATCAAATAAGTCGGTTAAATCCCATTGAACTGCTTGTGCATCTACGTGACTAGCCATGCGTGTCTCCTTGTTTTAATTGTTGATAATATCGCTTCACCGCTGTTTCAATATCCAACCCACGATGCTGACACCCAAACTGTCTCAATTGGGTACAATCAGCCTCAGTATAGGCTTGGTATTTGCCGGCCAAATGCTCCGGAAATGGAATAAACTCAAGTCGAGCGTCTGAAATAATTGTTTGCATGGCACAGGCCAAATCATAAAACGATCGGGCCTTCCCTGTGCCGCAGTTCACAATACCCGATTGCCGTGATTGATAAAAATACTGATTAATGGCCACCACATCATCAATATAAATAAAATCCCGTAAAAACTCTCGACTGCCTTCAAATAAAGCCAAAACTTTATCGGTTTGCAAGCGCTCAAAAAAGTGATGCACTACCGAGGCCATCGCCCCTTTATGCCCTTCCCCAGGACCAAACACATTGAAATACCGGAGCCCCAAAATCTGAGACGTGGGCTGGTGAACCAATTGCGTACGAACATGCTGGTCAAATACCCATTTGGAAAACCCATAAACATTTAAAGGCGATTCAGATGCCAGTGTTTCGGTGAATCCCTGCACGCCATGCCCATACACCGATGCGCTCGACGCATATAAAAAATCCACTGTGTGTTCCAAACACCAGGCCAATAACCGCTTGGAATACGTGTAGTTGTTGGCCATCATATACGTTCCGTCAGTTTCTATGGTACTCGAGCAGGCGCCTTGATGAAATACTGTCGTAGCCCCCGCTGCCAGCGTATTCAAATGCTCAATAAACGTGTCTTTATCAACATAATCCGAAAAAGAAAGCCCCACTAAATTGCGATACTTGTTTGATGTTCCCATGCGGTCCACCACTAAAATATTGGTGATGCCCTGCTGATTAAGATGTCGAATAATCTGACTGCCAATAAAACCCGCGCCACCGGTTACGATAATCATCCCAATACCACCGCCCGTTCAGACTCAGACACCACAGCCGTGCCCACTTTTTTAACCACTAGCATGGCGGCTCGATTGGCCATATGAACACTGTCCTGAATGGACCGTCCCATCGCTAATCCTACGGCTAAAGTTGCCACAACCGTATCCCCAGCTCCAGACACATCAATAACAGCTTCACTCACAACTGGAAAATGCAAACACCCAGCCGCTCCTATTAAAGACATTCCCCGATTAGATCGTGTAACCAGTAAATAAGTTAATTGATACCGTTCTCGAATTTTAGGTCCATAGGTTTCAATAATGGCATCCGTATTGTCTAGTGTCCCCACGTCATCTAGCGTGCTCGTAACTACAGCACTAAACTCCTTAAAGTTTGGGGTAATCATATAAGCACCAAGATACGCTGTCCAATCCGATACTTTAGGGTCTACAATTACTGGGCAACCCCCCAATGATTGAATAATAAATTGGCACAAATCAGGCCCCAGTAAACCTTTGGCATAATCTGATAAAACGACTACACCTGCGGTGGCTAGACTGGCCTGAATACGCGTCTCTATTTGTGCACGCTCCGACGAAGTTAACGGTGTTTTTTGTTCAATATCCAAACGCAATAACTGTTGTTGCATTCCCATGATTCGAACCTTTTTAATAGTTGGACACGCCATTGAAACCAGCGAGTCGTGAATATTCAGCTGGCGCAATGCTTGCCGCATGGTTGTCCCATTGGCATCATTCCCCACACGGCTCACCAACTGTGCGCGCCCCCCCAACGCTACAATATTATGCGCAACATTCGCCGCCCCCCCCAGTCGATAGTCACTGTATTGGTGAGTGACAATGGGCACCGGAGCTTCGGGTGATATGCGGGTCACATCCCCATAAAAGTATTGATCCAGCATCACATCCCCAATCACAGAAACAGTAGACATTGAGCTCATGCGTGTGTCAAAAATGGTAACGGAACAACCATGGCTGTGTGCTGACGACCCCGAATGCACACCTGCAATTCTGCTTGCTGGGCTTGTGCGCTCGGTACACGCGCCATTGCAATTGACCGATGATCAACCCGGGTTCCCGACGTCACCATACCCCCACCCAAAATTTCAGCACCAGTTCGAGCAATCGCCCCCCCGGTTATGACCAGCCCCACCATGGTTGTCTCAGTGGGATTGACGGCTTGCAAAGCATCTGAGCCAATAAAGGCATGCGTTTTGACTAGACGTCTATATCGGGTTTGATACGGCGTAATCGTCTCGTCCAATTCCTGCCCATACAACGGCAAACCCGCTTCAATACGCAAGGTATCGCGAGCGCCCAGACCACACGGAACCACATTTAACGCCATCAACGCGTCCCATATCGCTTGTATTGCTGCATGCTTGGCCCAAATTTCAACGCCATCCTCCCCTGTATATCCGGTTCGCATCACTCGAACCGAATGCCCAAAAATAGTCTGTTGTTCGTGAGTCCAGGGCCGCAACTTCCCAAGATCTACCAACTGGGTCACATCAGGGCCTTGCCAAGCGATTAACCCATCGTGGGCATTGCAAATGGTTAAAGTAAGATCCGGGCATTGCGTACGAAGCCAGGTCTGTAATTTGACTTGGTTGCTGGCGTTAACCACCATGAACCAGTGTCCGGGCTCGGATTGCCCCACCACCACATCATCCAAAATTCCCCCCGATTCATTTAGTAAAAAAGTATACACCAATTTACCGGACTGAATATTGGTCAGGCTTTGGCACGATACTCGCTGCAATTGCTCAAACGCATTGATCGAACCGGCTAATGTAAACAGGCCCATATGCGATACATCAAACACGCCGCTTTTTGTACGAACTGCCGCATGTTCTGATTGAATGGATGCATACCAAATAGGCATCTCCCAATCCAAAAATTGAACTAGTTTTGCACCGAGGGATCTGTGTTTAGAATGTAAACAGGTATACTTCATTTTTATGCGTTTTAGTATACCACAGGATAGCGATAACCGACTGACTGTATTTGCATATAGCTAGCATATAGCTAGAATGTATGACAATGAAAATGTATG
>DJIL01000031.1:69054-81779 GCA_002433595.1 bacterium UBP8_UBA6595
ATGTATGACAATGAAAATGTATGATAATAAAAATGTGTGATAATGAACTGGGTGATACGTTGCTAAGTTCATAGCATTAAATTCTGCCTAACCGAAAACAACAAGCGCATGATACACTCTATAACTATAAACCCAACAACAAGCGCATGATACACTCTATAAACCCAATCAGAAGCGGCCAAACAGCCAGAAATCAACGCTTATTAGACCGGTCTTTACCGCCTTTGCTTAATACCGCCTCTAGCTCAAGTACGCACCTACCCGTTAACCTTTATAAAGCTCAAAGACAGACGCTAGAAAACCGTTTGACGCATTTAAATAAAAAGCGCCAAATAATCGAGGGGGAATGTAAAAAATACAGTAAAAATAAACGAGAATGGGCCCCTTGCTGGCACTTATTAATCGCAGCTATTCAATACAATTTCTCACCGAATGAAGTCCATGATGCAATTATTAAGTGCTTTGAGCCAAGCAGTCTAGCGTCTATGATGCGATTAATTAACGACTATATGACTTTAAATAAAAAAATAGAGCAAACGTCCCAGCGGATACAGGCGCTATGGAATACCTGAAACCCCCAAAAAAATTAATACGCACCACTACTAAACCCATTCTTTTGCGCCGATTAGTCGTTTTGTACGATTCTTTCTATTCTTAATTAAATAGCCAATATTAAATAGCCAAACCATTACAAATTTGCACTCACAGGGTCATTTTCATGCCTGCTCTTGATTTGACTCTGGCTATTCATAATGCAAACCACCCTGTTGAGACGAGAACCGGTTGCTGTATTCCCTTATATATTCGATTATATATTCGCTTATATATTCGCTTATATAGTAGTCGCTTAATCGAGACTGTTTATCCACTCTGAAAAAACGGAAAAAAATTGATCCATATGCTTTGGAAGCCCAATTGTTACCCGAATAGCATTGGGCCGCCCAAAACTGGATAAATCCCGCACAACAATACCCCGTTCATATAAATAGGCGTACGCTTTTTGACCCGTCGTTGGTAAGTCGATTAAGACAAAGTTAGCCACACTATTCGTGTACGCCACCCCTTGATTTTTGAACTTATCTAGAAACTGCATTGTTCGGTGGCGCTGCTCTGACACACTAGCCACCGACTCCCGAATAAACGCCTGATCTCGAATTGCCGCAATACCCGCTGTCATGGCCAAGGCATTTACATGAAAGGGCTGCTTAACAACATTCAAAACACGAATAATATCCGGACTTGATATCGCATATCCCAAGCGCAACCCGGCTAACCCGTACGCTTTAGAAAATGTTCGGGTAATCACTAAATTTGGAAACCGTGCCACTAGCCCCACGCTATTTGGGTAATCCCTTCGCTTAACATATTCATAGTACGCCTCATCCAAAACAACTATGCAGGAACTTGGTACGCGTTCCAAAAATTGGACAATGGCGGTCTCGCCCACCATAGTTCCGCTTGGATTATTGGGATTGGCAATAAACACCAATCGAGTCGCATCCGTAATCTGATCCGCCATTGCCTCTAAGTCATAGGTATCTAATATCATTTTTGAGAAGCGATACCTTGATCCTATCAATTGTGCAGCAAATTGGTATTGGCTAAATGTTTGCTCAGCACTAAGGACCGTGTGATAAGCCTCTAAGTAGCCCATAGCTAACAGTGTGATGAGTTCATCACTGCCGTTACCAATCATAATTTGCGCTTCATCAACGCCAACATGATTAGCAATTTCGGCAACCAATGCCTGGGTTTGGTTGGGGTAATATTCAATACACGCCACAGCTTCTCGCAATGCAGCCTGAACATGCACCGAGCAACCGGCTAAGTTTTCATTGGATGATAATTTAATAGCATCTGGATTGTGTCCCGACTTTCCCGGAGAGTATGGGACGATGAATTCTAAATGTTTTTTCATAGCTACTAAAAATTATCCGTGATTTGAATAAGACTTGTCAAAATGTATTGCTATTTGTATTACTATGATTAAAATTACAGGCAACTGAACGCCTATTGCCGAACGATCAATCCAACAAAACACCCGAAATATAGATAACCATCGCCATTATTCTCTTACCCAAGATTCTCTTGCCTAAGTATGATAAACTAAGTGTTATGAGAAAAAAAGCTGCAGTTTTAACCTTGAGCACTATCGGGTTTGTAGCACTACTGTTTGGCATTACATTGCTTCCCATTGCTGGGCCACTAGCACCCGAGCCGAATGCCGACACCCATGCGTTTAATCCCGATATTCAGTATCGATTGCGGTGTGCGCGATGTCACGAAGGCACAACCGCTAGTCACAGCCAATCTAAGGGCCCGATTGCACCCGCGTTACTCGACGGCCCCTCGCCCATAGGCAATGGAGATGTAACTGTGCTAGCACGCATTATTGCCAATGGAATCCCGCCACACATGCCTGGCTGGAAATACAAGCTCACGGAACGGGACATTTATGCCTTAGCCACCTACATCGCAGATAGGCAGAACGCGCCCCCTAAAGCATCGAACACCGCCACACAGCTGGTCCCTTATACCAGTCATTTGATGCCCAATAGCACCACAACAATTGGCATCCAATTGCATGTGCCTGATGGTGCCCATACCTATTGGAAACTGCCAGGGGATACCGGATTAGGCCCTACGGTACACTGGGAAACGCACCCCCGCATTCAAACTGGGGACCTGCTCTTTCCAAAACCCAAACGAATGCAAGAAGGGGATTTTCGTGTCTGGGGGTATGACAAAACCGTTCAGCTCTTGGTTCCGCTCACGGTAGGCCCGATAACCAACACAGAAACCACACTAACCGCCCACATTAACTGGCTACTCTGTACGGATGTTTGTACACCGCAGTCCCAAACTCTGTCATTAACCCTACCCGTAGACACAGCGACCGCCTACCAACTCCAACCGCTACCCACGGTTCATCCCAATTGGACCCCCCCGCAATCTATAGGGCAGCGCATCGCCATTCCCAAACCCCTTATCATGCTTGGCTTAGCCATTATCGGCGGTATGCTGTTAAACCTTATGCCTTGTGTATTTCCTATGCTGGTCATCAAAGCCCAGCATTTGATCCGCCATCGCACCGCACCCATGCGTCATGCTATTGCTTATACGGGCGGCATTGTGATCAGCATGCTCGTGTTAGCGAGTGGTATTGAAATTGCTCGTCTAGCGGGGCATCAATTGGGATGGGGATTTCAGCTCCAAACACCCGCTGTCGTAATGGCTTTACTGTGGCTATTTTTCACTATGGGCTTATGGCTAACCTTTGGAATTAGCCTCACCCTTCGATTGCCCAAACGCCTGCCTCAATCTGGTTTAGGGGGATCCGTGGCTTATGGCATACTTACCACCATCACAGCAACGCCATGCACCGCACCGTTTATGGGTGGCGCCGTTGGATTTTCGCTCACTCAACCCTGGCCCATCACCGGTTTGATTTTTATTGGATTAGGCATTGGCCTGGCAAGCCCTATTGTATTGCTTAGTGCCTACCCCGCGTGGATTCAAAAAATACCCACCGCCGGCCACTGGTTGCGCTGGGTAAAACCGATTGCTTCAATTCCGCTGTACGGCACTTGTTTGTGGCTATTGTGGACACTATATTATCAAGGGGGACTACTCTGGATGGCCTTAAGTGCTGTTGGTGTTTTAATAATATTAATTGCCATATTTCCCAAACGATACCGACTAGTTAGTGCTATTCTTGCATTACTTGGCTTGATTTGTATTGGTATCCGAGACCCCCAATTATTATCAAAAACCCCCACAAAAACCAGTCAATGGCGTCCCTATTCTCAAGCGCTAATACAGATGTTATCCACTAATAAAACACCGTATTTTATTGATTTTACAGCTAAGTGGTGCATTACCTGTCAAGCCAACAAAGTCTCGACGCTAAACACCAAACAAATCACACGCTGGTTCGATACGCATCAAATTGTACGTATTCGGGCGGACTGGACCAATCATGACCCTCAAATTACACAAGCCTTAGCCCAGTGGGAGCGAGCGGGTGTTCCAACTTATGTGTTTTATCACCCTATTTATGCACCCAACACCCGTGTCTTGCCCGAGCTGTTAACCCCCAGTATTATTCGGAGACTAATTCCAAATATGGCTGAATGAAAATCCCGCCAACAAGTATTGGTTTACCCGGATGCGGACGCTTAGCCTGCTGATCATTTGGTACGACCGGATTGAACTTAGTGTCGTAAGCCCCTCCGTAATTCACCGAAAACGACTGAGCACGAACCCCCGATTGCGATTGCGTGGTGCTTTTAGCCGGCTGTCCCTGTTCCTGATTAATCCATTGGCTTAATTCAGTCTTAAATCGCTGAATACTTAACCGGAATGACGGCAGTATTACCATACATTCAGACAAACAGCTCTGATAGGCCTTGGCCTGTTGAATGGATTGACTCGCCATGACTCTTTTAACCGCATACTGAATCGACTGAACTAGCTTTAGCATAATCTCATTGGCAAGGGTTGGGTTTAAGGAATGAATTTGGGCTGCAATCGCAATGATTTTTTTTATAGTATTTAATGATAAGTTGTTTTTTATACATTCAATTAATTGCTCAGCCTCTTTTTTTAGCAAAGAGGCTGGAGACACGCGCAATTTAGAATTTTGCACGGACATTAATAACAACTCGAACTGAATCCTCATCGTTGTCTAAATGCCTTAAAATTAAAAGTATAAACCTGAAAATTAGTTTTTTTTAGTTTTTATTTATAACAAAAAATAAAAAAATAATTAAAAAAACAATTTATTTTAAAATTTAAAATCTATACAAAGCCAGTCCAAACCCCCCTCTCTCTTTGGCTTTTAACTATAAACGTATGGGTTATTCACAAAAAATTTAACGCATAACTTAAAAATTCAGTATACTAGTAATTATGTGTACAAAAATCGTGTTAAATAACATAGCTGTTTGGGCCAATATTGGGATTACTGATAATGAGCGATCCACGAAACAACCCCTGCTAATCACCGTGTCTTTTGAATACGATGCCAGTCAAGCGCAGCGCAGCGATCGAATTGACGATGCGGTAGATTATGCCAATATTCGCACTGATGTTTTGACTCTAGTGCAACCCCCGGTTCACTTACTGGAACATCTAGCTTATACCCTTAAAACGCATATTGCCGAGCGGTATCCAATCCAAGCGGTACATGTGAGCATTAAAAAACCCAATGCATTCTCAGATGTGGAGTATGTAAATGTCAGCGCCTAGCAACATTTTGCCTCGATCGGCTACCTACTTGAATGGCGTTCTGCACTTTGGCGGTTGCTCGGCTCATGAGTTAATTGCGCAGTACGGAAGTCCCTTATATGTGATCGACAAAGCAACGATTGATGCGCAAGTCTTGGCCTTATCCTCGGCGTTTGGCCCCGTTAATCATGAATTAATTTTTGCGGGTAAATCCTGTTTAAATTTGGGCATTGCCCATCTAATGAATCAACACGGCCTTAGCATTGATGTGGTTTCCTTGGGCGAATTGCATACTGCCTTAGTGGCGGGTATTCACCCCAGTAAGCTAGTGTTTCATGGCAATAATAAATCCCAGCACGAGCTCGAAACAGCCATTCAGCATGGTATTCGAATCATTGTCGACAACGCCCACGAATTGGATAATATTTCAGCAATTGCTAAGTCTCAGGACGCTGTGGCTAGTATTTTATTGCGCATAAATCCCGAAATTGAAGCCCATACCCATGAATTTATTCAAACGGGTCAAAAGACATCTAAATTTGGGTTTGATCAGGCCCAATTACTACCGCTTGTTCAGCGAGTGAGTCAAAATTCTCAGTTGAATTTTCTAGGAATTCATAGTCATTTAGGTTCGCAAATTTTTGATCCGGCACCCTTTAAAGCCCTAGCTCAACTAATGACACTTTGGGTAACCCGCATTCACACCCAGCTGGGCATCACCGTTCAGCAACTCAATTTAGGGGGTGGGTTTGGTATTCGGTATACTGACGCTGATCACCCCACTGATATTCAAGCCATTTTAATGCCTATGATTCAAACAGTCTCTACCTTAAGCCAAGCTGGGATTCCAATGCCCAAGCTTTTAATTGAGCCGGGTCGGTTCATTATGGGTCGTTCGGGCGTGACTCTATACCGTGTAGGGGCAATTAAGCAGGCGGGTGATGTGCAGTACTTATTTGTAGATGGTGGCATGGCCGACAATAGTCGCCCCTTAATTTATGGCGCTAAACACCATGTGGCTTTAGTCAAAGAACCCAGCCCCAACGCAGGCACCCATTGTTACAGCATTGCTGGTAAGTTTTGTGAATCCGGAGATAAGTTAGCAGAGCACATTGCACTTCCACCTGTGGGTATTGGTGATTATTTGGCTATGTGCAGCACCGGCGCCTACACGTATTCAATGGCCTCCAATTACAACCGCTATTGCAAACCGGCGATGGTATTGGTTGATGCCGATCGTTCGGCTGTGTTAGTTCAGCGTGAAACATTGGACGCTATTATGGCTCATGACCAATTTCCACTTCAATGGACATAATTCAATCCTATCAACCATTATTACAACAGGCACAGTCTGTGTATGCGGTTGCCATTCGAAGCGCCTTAACACCCGCGCATCGATTGTCTGCATATTTAAACAATACGATATACCTTAAACGTGAAGATACCCAGCCCACGTTTTCATTTAAATGCCGGGGAGCCTATGCCAAGCTATCCGCGTTATCAAACGCTGAAAAACAAGCCGGAATTATTACAGCCTCCGCCGGAAACCATGCTCAAGGGGTCGCACTTGCCTGTCAAAAACAAAGCATTTCGGCCTACATTGTTATGCCAGAAACCACCCCGTCTATTAAAATTCAGGCTGTTCAAGATTTAGGTGGGCATGCCATTTTGCATGGCAATGATTACGATACGGCCTATCAGCATGCCTTGTATCTAGCTAATCAGCATCATTATACCTATGTGCATCCGTATGACGACCCCATGGTTATTGCTGGACAAGGTACGATTGGGTTGGAGTTAATCGACCAAATTGATATGAATAGCGTTAATGGTATTTTTGTGCCCGTGGGCGGTGGTGGACTCATTGCCGGCTTAATTATTTCTATTAAGCACCGTTATCCCAACGTACCCATTATTGGCGTTGAATCCGAGGAATCGGCGTGTTTACATGCTGCCTTGAGTCACGGGAGCCGGGTAGCCTTGCATGAGGTGGGTATATTTGCTGATGGAGTTGCTGTAAAACAAATTGGCGAAGCGCCTTACCGCATTATTCGGAACCATGTGGATCACGTTATTACTGTGTCTGTGGATGAGATTTGTGCGGGGATTAAAGACAATTTTGAAGAAACGCGGGTATTGGTCGAGCCGGCAGGAGCGCTGTCAATTGCTGGCATAAAAAAACATACTCGAACCCATCAGGTAACCAACCAGACGTTTATTGGGATTACTTGTGGGGCCAACACCAATTTTGATCGACTCCGTCACATTGCAGAGCGCGCTGAGATTGGCGAAAAAACGGAGTCCATTTTGGGGGTCACCATCCCGGAGCAGCCGGGGAGCTTTTTATCGTTTTGTGAAGCCATTGGCCAACGGGTTATAACGGAATTTAATTATCGCTACAGCCAGGCAGAAAACGCTCAAGTATTTGTGGGTATTCGAACCCCAAACGCCAATGCTTTTATTGATCCATTAACCGCCAGTGGCTATGCCGTTGTAAACTTAACAGACAATGAAGCGGCTAAGCTGCATATTCGCTACATGGTGGGCGGGCAAGTATCAATCAAAAACGAGCGGCTATTTCGGTTTCGATTTCCAGAAAAACCGGGGGCCTTACTCAAATTTTTAACCCATTTGGGTTCACAGTGGAACATTACCCTCTTTCACTACCGAAATCATGGTTCAGCGTATGGCCGTGTGTTGGTCGGGCTTGCGGCCACACGTACCGATACCCAGCTTGATGAAACACTCGCTACACTGGGGTATTGGTTTAAAGAAGAAACAGACAACCCTGCGTATTCATTGTTTTTGGTGTATTGACAATTTAAATTTTAATCAGTACACTATTTAATTACTGTGTTGTGTCAGATATATCAAAAAAAATAAATATAAAGAATCAGGGGAACTTTTTAAGGAGTGCTTTTAGTTATGAATAATAAACAGTTTAAACTTTTTTAGCCGTCATCGGGCTAGCCGTTTATAACACGGTTGCTTTTGCTGAACTCAGTGGTGCTGATGTCATGCAGCGGGTCCAAGATCAAGCCAACTATCATAAAACAAAAACATCGGTTGTTTCGATGTAAATTGTAAATAAAAAGAAAAAGAAACGCTATCGCGTATTTAAAAGTTTCTCAAAGTACAAACCCGAGGTCGCTCAGAATCGTTCGCTATTAAAATTTTATGAGCCAGCCAATGTATCCGGCGTTGCCTTACTAAGCATTCGCGATGATCAGAAATCTACCAATACTAACACCACAAACCAGTGGGTCTACTTTCCCGCATTCAAATCCATTAAACAAATTGTTGGCTCTCAAAAAAACGATAGCTTTATGGGGTCTGATTTTACCTATGATGATATGAGTGGGCGTGCGATTAGTCGGGACACCCATACCATCTTAGAAACAGATGCATCCCATACTATTGTGAAAAGTGTTCCAGTGGATTCAAACGACGCCTATACTTACATTATTTCTAAAATTAATACGGCTACGTGGGTGCCCGAGCAAGTTGTTTTTTTCAATTCAGATTCAAGAAGTTCAAACGGAATTCGTAAATTTAAAACGTTGTTTTATGATACGGTTCAGTCGATCAATGGTGGGCATATGGTTACACAATCGACCATGGTTAATCATGAACGGGGCAGCTATACCCAGCTATCGCTGTCTGACATTCAAACTAATGTGCCGTTATCGGACAATGATGTGGGCCGGCTATCATTAAAATAGGAGCTATTATACGATGAAGCAATTTTATTTTCTAACTTTAATTGGCCTGATTGTATTCAGCGGCGGCACTAGCATCGCGGAAGATCTGGATAGCTTATTTGATAACACAAACACCTACACATCCGATTTTGACTACATGCAAACTGACTCATCCTATCTATCCGAGCACTTCTATGGCCAAATCGCTATTTACAGTGCCTTGGGTGAAAAGCGCGAAAAGCACACCCAAGTGTTTCGATTAAGTTACCGTGAATCCTTGAGTCAGTATGACCTATTTATTGAAGGCGAGGCGTTTAATAACCGCCGGTACAGAAAGCTTGATATACACGACAACACTAACCAAATATATACAAAAAGAAGCATTGAAACTGAATCCACTGAATCCGACATTAATTTACGCGAAGCTTATATACGCGGCAATTATAAATACGGAAGTATTACGGCAGGAAAACAAGTTTTAGTGTGGGGAAGCATGAACTTATTATCCCCGATTGACTTCATATTGCCGTACAAATTGGATTCGCGCGGCACTGGGGTCACCAAAGCGTCCAACCGCTACCCGTTAAACATGATTACAGCCACCCTGTATCCCAAACCCAATATTACGCTCAGTGCCCATTACATTTTAGAATCTCCGGTTTCCTCGCTCATCGAACTCCAAACAAATGAAGATTATGAATTTCCTGTAGCAGATGATCCTGATTATAATAATAAAAATCGGGTTGAATTTGAAAAGCAAAACCGGAATCAATTCGCATTACGAGCCTTGTATTCACCCAATTGGGGAAGCATTGGCCTCACTTACTTTGACGGAATTAATAGCTTTACAAGCCCCACTGCCAAAGGAAGTATTAAACAATTTGATCCAACGGATCCCAATGCATTGGGCTACAAAATTACTGTAGATGAATTCAAGCAATCCCGCATGCAAGCCGTGGGAATTGAAAGCACAGTAAAGGTGTCTAAGTCTTTGTTGTTTAAATCCGAGTTGTTGCATGCACGCTACCAAGAAAGTGTTGAGTTTGACAGTTCAAATTACGATGACCCGCTTGGCGAGTTTCTAGTCAACAACAATAACAGCCAGTTGCATTATGATAGTGGTGTTAATATTGTCAGCATTGGCCTGGAAAGCCAGCCAAACTGGGGTGTTTTTGAGATTAATATCGCCTCTGTAATACCCATAGACCCCGATCAACAAGATAAACTAGATGAACTGCAAAATATTGAAAGAGATGGGGGGACTGTTGCCCCAAGTTTGCATATTGCCCGTTACTTTTTTGAAGAAAACAGAGGACAATTGGGACTCTACGCCGGCATGACCCCTGGGCTTCGGTTTGGAGCCGCCCTGTATTATACCCATTTGTTTAATGATACGTGGCGCATGTATGTATCCTTGGATCAGACACAAAACTTTGATGATCAATTGGATACACCGGAAAATGTTGATTCTGCAGAACTTATGGAGCCCTCCAGTGGTGTTAGTCTTGGAGTCTCGTATTCGTTTTAAATCGTTTGCAATTATATCCAGCATCGGGCTAACCTTATGGGTTGGCCTATTGCTGTATGGCATTCAGCACATCCGGTTTGATAGTACGGATTGGCTCACTCCGGCGCATCCGTATCAGCAAACGTATACCGAACTGATTGATACCTTTGAATCGGATAAAACAATCGCTATTGCCATTGCCCTGCCTCAAGGCCTTGCTCATTCAGAAACAATACAAACCTTGGCAAATTTTACCGCCTCCATTCGCCAGCTCCCGCATGTTGCCACTGTGCAATCACCCCTTGACGTGACTACCATTATTAACGACGACACAAGCTTAGTCTTGGAATCGGTCTATGATGCTTGGAAGCAGGGGCGAATTGGCTCAATACCCAAGCACCTAGCCACCACACCATACTACACTCAGTTTATTAGTGATGACTTTACAACAGCCCTTGTACAAATTACCACTGATTTTCCTAAGGCATCCACCACGTATCATAAACAACAGTTAATCACAGCCATACAAAAAAAAATTAACCAACACCCCGCACTCCGCACTCAGTATTGGTCTGGGAATATGTTTATGCAGCAAGCCATTAATCAGGAAACTAAGAAAGACCTGGTTAATTTAGCCCTTGGATTAATTATTCTAATCACTGGAATCATTGGGGTTATGTTTCGGTGGTACAGCCTTGTGGTACTGGCTAGCATTGTTGCCGCGCTTACAGCTACCATTGGGTCGTTGGTGGTTTTGGATTATCCCATGACATCAGTCATGCTCATTTTGCCTGTTTTGGTGTTAATTATTATGACCGCGAATACCATTCATGTTATTGCACGCCACCAACACTGTATTGCCAAAAAAACAAACTCACCGTCCGTTCTGCGCTATGTTTGGACGCGTACCTGGCGGCCCTGTTTTTTAACTGTTTTAACCACCGTCATTGGCTTTGCCTCATTTTCATGGAGCGATATTCAACCCTTGGCTCAACTTGGCCGTGCATCCCTGCTGGCGTTATGGAGCGCGTATGGAGCTAGCATGGCAACCCTATTTGGATTACTTTGGCTCAGCCCCTTTTCATCGGACAAAAAACCCGTATCCACCGATTGGTTATTTAGCCGGTTGCATACTTGGGTGATGCAGCATTCGCGTAAAATTATCATTGGAAGTATTGCCACGATCGCCGTGTGCCTCGCCACACTCCCCGGGTTAACAACACAAACCGCTATGTTGGATATTTTCTTTCCAAAACATAGTCAACTATACCAAGATACGCATTATATTGATCACGTATTATCCGGCAGCTCCAGTATCGATATTTTAGTTCAAAGCCCGGTTGAAGATACCTTTCGATCCATTGATACCCTAGAAGACCTGCAAGCCATTCGAACTCAATTATTGGCACACCCCTTAATCCGAAAAGTGAATACCCTGCTCGACCCCCTTCAATTGCTCAATACCGCTCTACATGGGCCTGACAGGCCTCTGCCCGAAACACAATCTGATTTAAGTCAGTCCCTATTGTTTTTAGAGTTTTCTCGTGGCGATAGCCAGAATGATGTGTTATCGCCCTATGTTGATTTTACCTACACAACCACGCGATTATCGTGCATCACCCACCAATTATCCTCAGATGAAATCAGTGATTTAATTCAGTGGATTCAACAAACAATTATTACTCCACCCAATACAACGATGAAAACAACAGGCACCGCCGTTGTGTTTCACGGCGTTAACGAATCCATTCTTCGCACGCAACTAATTGCCTTGGGCATAACGATGGGAATGATTTTTTTAATTTTATGGTATTGTTTTGGGCTTAAACTGGCTGTGTTGGGAATAATACCCAATGCACTGCCGATTTTAGTGACGGCTGCTGTAGGTATTGTCTTAAAAATCCCGATGGATATTGCCTCGGTGTTAATTGCCAGCATTAGCTTGGGAATTTGCGTAGACGATACCATTCACGTATTGGATTATTACTATGAATCGGGAGATACGCTCGAAACGATGCGTGTTGTTGGTCGCGCTATTTGTATTACATCGCTACTCTTCAGCATTGGTTTTTTAGCCTTTACCACAACCGACTTGGTCTTATTGCAAAAATTTGGCGCCCTATCGTGTTTGGCCATTGCATTAGCCTGGATGTCGGATTTGATTATTTTGCCCGCGATACTACACGTTGGATTTGGAAATCCTAAGCGCCCCATTCGCTGAATGGCACCCAATCATTGTATACTAATAGATACTAAAAATGACAAACTCTAAACAACCGATTCTTGTA
>DJIL01000031.1:82121-120501 GCA_002433595.1 bacterium UBP8_UBA6595
TCCGGGGTTCAGCCATCCGGTGTTCTACATTTAGGCAATTACCACGGGGCTATCAAAAACTGGCTATCACTTCAACAGTCCCACCAGTCTTTTTTTATGATTGCTGATTTTCATGCTCTAACCAGTCAAGCCCATGTTCAAGACCCCCGCGCCAATTACCGCTACACCATGGCCCTTGACTTGCTGGCCTTGGGAATAGACCCCCATGTGGCCTGTTTATTTTTTCAATCCGACGTGCCCCAGCATGCCGAACTGCATCTATTACTCAGCATGATCACCCCCTTGCAGTGGCTGCATCGAACCCCCAGTTTTAAAGACAAAGAAGATAAACTCGCCCACGAATGGCTAACACACGGATTTTTAGGCTACCCCTTACTTATGAGTGCCGATATTCTACTCTACAAAGCCCAGGCTGTCCCGGTAGGAACCGACCAGCTACCCCATCTTGAACTGACTCGTGAAATTGCCCGGCGCTTCAATCATGTGTATAGCGTTGCCCAATTCCCAATCCCTGAAGCGTCCCTAACAGACAGTCCCTTACTACCTGGATTAGACGGAGAAAAGATGTCTAAAAGTCATGGAAATACCATTTATCTATCCGATGAACCCGACACTCTCACTCAAAAAATTAAACGCATGAAAACTGACCCCAAACGCATGCGTCGAAATGACCCAGGCACACCTGAAAACTGTCCCGTATTTGCCTATCAAACGTTGTATAACCAATCAGAGTCTGAGGCCTTGGCTAACGATTGCCGAGCCGGTCGTATTGGCTGTGTGGATTGCAAAGCCAAGTGTTCCCATGCGATTAACCAAACATTGGCAGAATTTCACGACAATCGTCAGCGTTTAAACCAACACCCTCAAAAAATTCATGATACAATGAAAGCTGGTGCTGAGTACGCACGCACTATTGCCAATGAAACAGTATCTGAAGTTAAAAATGCAATGCAATTATGAATACTATAAATCAAACAAGGAGTAACGCATGACCCAATTATTGCCGAACTTAAACCATACAGACCCAGAACTCCATGCGCTAATGCTGCATGAACTGAGTCGTCAAAATGAGAGTATTGAGCTTATCGCTTCGGAAAATTTTACCACTGAATCAATTATGGAAGCGCAAGGCAGTTGGTTAACCAATAAATATGCTGAAGGGTTGCCCGGTAAACGGTATTATAGCGGGTGCGAATGGGTAGATACCGTTGAGACGCTGGCCATTGAGCGCGCCAAGGCTGTTTTTGGTGCAGAACATGCCAATGTGCAGCCTCATTCTGGAGCCCAAGCTAATGCCGCCGTTTATTTGGCATTATTAAACCCTGGCGATACTGTATTGGGCATGGATTTATCGCATGGGGGGCATTTAAGTCATGGTTCACCCGTCAATATGTCCGGTGTTTACTATAATTTTATTTCATATGGCGTATTAGAAAATACGGGATATATCGATTACACATCTATGGCTCAATTAGCCAAACAACACAAACCCAAGCTGATTGTTGCCGGAGCATCTGCCTACCCGCGAATTATTGATTTTGAGCAAATTCGCGCTATTGCTGATTCTGTGGGTGCTTATTTAATGGTAGATATGGCACATATTTCAGGGCTTGTCGCTGCGGGGTTGCACCCCAGTCCAGTGCCTTACGCCGATGTGGTTACCACAACAACGCACAAAACATTGAGAGGCCCCCGTGGCGGTATCATTTTATGCAAATCCATTCATGAAAAAGCCATTAACAAAGCGGTATTTCCTGGAACACAAGGCGGCCCCTTGGTGCATGTCATTGCGGCTAAAGCGGCGTGCTTCAACGATGCATTACAGCCTGAATACAAGCAGTATCAGCAGCAAGTGATTGATAATGCCAAATCCCTCGGGGAGGCCTTACTGGCGCGTGGGTTTACATTGTGTACTGGCGGGACCGATAATCATTTGGTTCTCGTCGACTTGCGTTCGCATGGCTTAACTGGAAAAGCAGCCGCTATTGATTTAGAGGCTTGTGGGATTACTGTTAATAAAAACACGATTCCTTTTGAGACTGAATCCCCCTTTATAACGTCGGGTATTCGTATTGGGTCTCCAGCCGTTACCTCCCGAGGCATGGGAATAAGCGAATGCACCCACATTGGCAATTTAATTGCGGATTGCCTATTAAAGGTTCGCCCCGACAGCGCTATTCACCGCGATGTATTGGCTCTAACTCAGCAATTTCCACTATACCCGGAACTGATTAATGCCAACACCATCACACATTAAAACCGTTGGCTATTTAGGCCCTATTGGCACATATTCCAACCAGGCGGCCATTCAATGGGCCGATAAGCACCCGGATGTGAGCATACAGGCATGCCAATCTTTTTTTGAATTATTTCTTATGCTCTCCAAGCAAACGGTCGATGCCATTATTGTACCGGTTGAAAATTCTATTGAAGGGGCTGTTTCCAATATTATGGATTTATTTATTAACCATGCCAACACTTATATTATAGACGAGTTGTTGTGCCCCGTGTCCCATTGTTTATTAGCCCAATCGCCAGCGTCTGATATTCAGCTAATCATGTCCCATACCCAAGCGCTATCGCAGTGCCAACAGTACTTGAGCAAGCACTACCCAAATGCTCAAACGCATGCAACTATTTCTACTAGCAAAGCCGCTGAGTTGCTCGCTAATGGTAAACTAACGGAGTATGCCCCCGAGCACGTTGGCGTTATTGGATCCGCCCAGCTGTCTACGCATTATGGCCTTAGTATTGTCGATCAGACGATTAATGATGTCACGCCTAATATTACACGATTCGTTATCGTCTCTAGGCACCATGCGACTGCCACCGGGACTGATAAAACGTCCATGATTTTATTTCCCAGGCACAATGAGCCTGGCACATTGGCTACTA
Organism: bacterium UBP8_UBA6595; assembly: GCA_002433595.1. Taxonomy (GTDB): domain Bacteria; phylum Margulisbacteria; class Marinamargulisbacteria; order UBA6595; family UBA6595; genus UBA6595. Next base: position 85,017 of record DJIL01000031.1, read on the forward strand.
CTTTGGCGCATTTTGCATCCGCTAGTATTAATCTAACAAAAGTGGAATCTCGGCCGGCTCGAAACAAATTGGGTAACTATGTGTTTTTCATTGATTTTGATGGGCACAACGATGATCCCATTATCCAAAATATTTTAAATAAAATTGGTAGAGAAAATCGGTACCAATGGTTGGGATCATACCCAAAAGCAGACTAACAGGAACGCTACTATGATCGACCCCAAACGCTTAAATCATGCTGAAGACTTACTCGATGAACTAAACCGTCGCGGCGATTGTACGGCTGTTGTTGAGAAAGCCCATGCGGCCTATCACAATTGGAAATCAGCATTGCAAGCCTTTGAAACACTCAAAGCAGACCAAAACGCTGCCACGCCCAAGCGAAAACCCACCGATGTTGAAAAAAACCGTTTAGCCGAATTATCTGATGCGGTCAAAACAGCTAAGCGATTCGTAGATGACGCTGAACAGGCTTACCGAACGGCATTGCTGTATGTACCCAATATTCCAGACCCAAAAATTCCAACCGGAGCCGATGCCAGTGGCAATACGGTGTTTCGAACCCCCAGTCGGCCCGTCCCGGAGTTCGCGTTTGAGCCCCAGACACACGATAGTATTTTGGAGCGGTTAAATTGGATAGACACCACACGAACGGCCCGTATCAATGGGTCGCGTTTTGTAACCTATTGCGGCTTGGGCGCACGGCTCAAACGAGCCCTTATTCAGTTTATGTTGGACCACAATACACATGCGGGTTACCATGAATTATCCCCCCCTGTCTTAGTCAATCGTACCAGTTTAACTGGAACCGGTCAGCTGCCTAAATTTGACGCTGATTTATTTCACTGCACCGATACCGACTATTGGTTAAGCCCAACGGCTGAGGTTCAACTGACCAATTATTATCAAGGCGAATTAATTGCTGAGGCATCTCTGCCAATTAAGCTTACCGGCTATACGCCTTGTTTTCGAAAAGAAGCGGGGTCCTATGGCCGAGACACAAAAGGGCTCATTCGATTGCATCAGTTTGATAAAGTCGAGCTGGTTCAATTGGTCAAACCTGAAACAAGTGATGCGGCATTATTGGAATTACTAAATACGGCGTGTGGCATTTTAGACGCCCTAGAGCTTCCGTATCAAGTCGTCACCTTATGCTCGGGTGATTTAGGCTTTAGCGCTAGTAAAACGTATGACATTGAGGTCTGGCTACCCGCCCAAAACACCTATCGTGAACTATCGTCATGTTCATTATTTACAGATTTTCAAGCACGCCGTGCGAATATTCGGTATCGTGGGGATAGCAACACCTTTGTACATACAATCAATGGTTCTGGCCTAGCCATTGATCGTACCATTGCCGCTATTATTGAAAATTATCAATTAGCGGATGGATCCGTAAGCATACCCAAATGCTTAGATCGATATATGTCCGTATGAGCGACGCAATACTAAGATTTAACAAAGCTCTGGCCAATGAAGAACGTATGGAAATCATTTACCTACTGCTAAAGCATGATATATTGTACGCAAAAAAAATTCAACAACATTTTTATTTAGAGCAATCGACAGCCTCTCATCATTTGAATATATTAAAAAAGGCTAACATTATTCAGGCCATCAAGCGCGGTCGATTTGTCTATTATCAATTAAAGAAATCCGCTATTCGCGAAATGCTGGACGAGCTCAGTGAGCGTTTATTGGGTGATTGTGCATGATTATTCAATAAATTAACGATATACTTTATATGACACGCTATACAGATTACCCCACCTATTTAAAATTTATATTGCCTAATATTCAAGATAAAGACAAAATGATTATGATGAATATTATCACTGCCTTGCGTTTAGAAGGGACGATTGGGGATATAGTCTCAGAAAAAGATAGCGTACTTATTAAACATGTGTATGAAAGTATTATGTCAAATGATGAAAAAAGAGAATCCGTTTTAGGCATTATTGAAAATTATCAAAACTTATCCATTCGAAAAGAAAATACGGCATGAATTCAGGATTAAGCGGCTATCAGCAGAGCCAAATGGGCCAAGAAAAAAGCATTCAAAACCGTCAATCGGATCCGGCTAACCACACAAACCGTCATTCCGCTCAAACATTTGCCAGTTTAATTAACGAAAAGCTAACACAAAAACTAAAACCCGGCCCACTGTCTACCACCCTAGACACCACGCTTCAATTTCAGAATTCAATCCATTCAAGCCACAGTGTTGGCGAGCATGCGCCCATCGATGCTGAATCAGAACTTTTGCAAGCACTCCGGAAAAAATTAAACCGGTTAAAGCGATTATTGTAATACTATTTAAACACCCGATCCCTTAAACATCAGACGCCCCGTTTCTTTGTGTGTATCGGGGGTTAATTTGCCTGCATATACTGAATCGCCGCCTGCAACTGGTCATCGGTTTCATAGCTATACGTTTCAGGATCGTAGTATAGTTTAATATCTTCAGTTGCCAGCTTAACGCGAATATTAGGCGATATACCCACTTCGTGAATATTACTGCCATTGGGTGTTAAATATTTTGCAATTGTATACAGCACCGCAGAACCGTCCCGCAAGGGTAATACATTTTGAACGGACGCTTTCCCAAACGACTGATCCCCAATAATAACGGCACGGTTATAGTCCTTAAGCGCGCCGGCAACAATTTCTGACGATGATGCCGACCCCTGATTTAGTAACACAACCAATGGATCTGTATAAAAAGCTTCGCCGGATACACTTAATGACTGCCTATCTTGATTTCGGTCAACCGTATGCACAACATCACCAGTTGGAATAAAAAAGCTGGTTAGTTCAACGGCGCCATCCAGAAGTCCGCCACCATTATCACGCAAATCTAAAATTAATCGATCACTACCCTGCGCCTGTAATTCAAGAATAGCGACTTTAAGCTCTTCAGATCCATGCTTGTTTTCGAATGTTGAATATTTTAAATACCCAATGTTATTGTCAAACAAGGCTTTTTTTTGAATAGATTTAATAATAATTGTATCGCGAACAACCGCTACATCTCTTGGTTCTGATTGATCCACACTCACAATTGATAGCACCACAGGCTTGCCGATAGGTCCCCGAATTTTACTCACCGCATCATTTAACCCAAGGCCTTTGGTGGATACAGAATCAATGCTTAAAATCTTATCCCCAGCCTTTAATCCCGCGTGATAGGCCGGTGTATCAAAAATTGGAGAAATAACCGTCAAGCGATCCTCTCGCATACCAATTTGAATCCCAACCCCTGAAAACTCACCCGATAATCGAATTTTCATTTCAGCATAGTTTTTAGGCCCCATAAATCGTGTATAGGGATCATCCAATGCCGACACAATGCCTCGAATTGCGCCATGAACCATCGCTTCAGAATCTATATCTTTGTCAACATACTGCAACGATAATATGTCATACACGTAACTCACTAAACTTAAATCTGGGCCAAATTTACTTCCAGCCCCACCTAAAAACAGTCCTACTATCAAGCTAATAATGGCCAACCGATAGCGTTTAAAACTTTTCAACATAGATACTTAGTATACCATAAATCAAGGATTCTCATTCGCTGTCAATTAGTAACTGGTGATGCAAGTCGTTATGCGCAGAATCTACTACCGCATCATCATACGCAAACCGAATGTGGGCACTGGCTGAATACAACGGCTTCCGATCCGTATACAATGTCTCCAATTGACTGGACAATGGGCGCTTTTTATCGAATCTCAATCGTTTTTTTAAATCACTCAAGTTCACATCCAACCACACAACGGTAGTATACTCACGCAAGGCCGTTTGATTGTGTGGGTTGACTATGAGACCGCCCCCGGTGGCAATAACGGTCTTCTCTAGTGTCGGCAACTCTGATTGACACCACTCGGCTTCTAACTGTCGAAAATAAGCTTCTCCTTTTAATGCAAATAAAGCTTGTATATGGTACCCGGTTTGGCATTCCAGTATATAATCGATGTCTAAAAAATCATACCCAATTAAACCGGCCAGCCGACGCCCCACACTGCTTTTCCCACTCCCCATCATGCCAATTAAGGCAATGTTCTTGGGTAACTGATTACTCAACAGTCACACTTTTTGCTAAATTTCGGGGCTGATCCACATCACATTGCAAAGCAACCGCTATGTAATACGCCAGTAATTGCATTGGAATAGCCATTAGTATGGGGGTTAAGGCTTCATCGACATCGGGAATGTAAATCACATGATCTGAATAGGCTTTAACTCGCGTATCGCCCTCAGTTGCAATAATAATTAATTGCGCATTTCTAGCTTTAACCTCTTCAATATTCGCAATCATCTTGTCATACGTACTGGACTTGGGCACCAAGCATACAACTGGCAAGTGCTCATCAATTAACGCAATAGGGCCATGCTTCAACTCACCCGCTGCATACCCGGTAGCATGAATATATGAAATCTCTTTAAGTTTTAAAGCTCCTTCTAAGGCTGATGGGTAATTCATGCCACGACCAATAAATAAAAAGTGTTTGTGATGGCAAAATTTATTGGCGATTTCTTGAATCAATTGGCTTTGCGATAAACAGGTTTCAATCTGAGCGGGCAAATGCGCTAGGGCATCTAAACGTGCCGCAATATCAGCCGGTGGTACCGTCCATTTAAGCTGGGCCACATACAAGCTAAATAAATACAAGTTTAGTAACTGAGCCACATAGTTTTTAGTACTAGCAACCCCGACTTCTTGACCCGCATGGGTATAAATAACCCCATCCGATTCTCGGTCCATAGAGCTGCCTTTGACATTAACAAATGATAGTACTGGAAAAAATTTACTTTTGGCCATTCGCAAGCAGGCCAAGGTATCCGCCGTTTCGCCTGATTGTGAAATACCAATAACCACATTGTGACCATCGTTAATCATACCCCGGTATCGAAATTCAGATGACATATCCACTTCAACCGGAATATGGACGTCCTGTTCAATTAAATATTTACCAATCATGCCCGCATAGCGGGACGTGCCACACGCTTGAATCAAAAATCGAGAGGCTTTCGCCAACTGATTATTGCCCATTTTTAAATGTTTAAACCAAGACGGTGCCGCGTCTAAAACGGTATGGCCACTAATCGTTTTGGATAAAATATTTTTAATAACTCCAGGCTGTTCGTAAATTTCTTTTAACATATAATGCGGATACCCCTCTTTATCCGAAATACTCGCATCCCATTGAATGGTTTCGACCACTTTCTCAACGGGCCCACCACCGATCGTCTTAACCACTACTGAATCTCGTTTAACGACAGCTAACTCAGCGTCATCCAGTGCAATAATTGACTTGGTGTGTACCAATAACGCATTAATATCAGACGAAATATAGTTTTCATACTCCCCACACCCAATCATTAATGGACTGCCTTGCCGAGCCACAACAATAGTATCCGGCTCCGTTTCTGACACAACCGCAATGGCAAAACTGCCGGTAACCTGTTGGCAAGCCCCTTCAACAGCTGCGGCCAAACCTTGATCTAAGCGTTGTTCAATTAATTGAACAATTACTTCGGAATCCGTTTGCGATTGAAATAAAACACCCTGTGCCATTAATTCTTTTTTTAATTCAGCATAATTTTCAATAATGCCATTATGAACAATTGCAACCCGGCGATTTTGGCTCGCGTGGGGATGCGCGTTGGCTTTATCCGCTTGGCCGTGGGTGGCCCATCGCGTATGCCCAATACCAACATTCCCTTGCAATGTATACCCTTTCAAAGCACGGGTTAAGCAGGCTAATTTTCCAGCCTCTTTCCAAACTGACAATTCTGCATCCGGCGATACAATGGCAATACCCGATGAATCATATCCACGGTAACTAAGCCGCTCCAACCCCACCAACAAAATTGATGTAATATCTTTATCCCCTAAATATCCAATAATACCGCACATAGTTTATACAGTATACACGCTATATTGGAACTACAACAACTCATCCAAGGTCGCTTTACCGCCAATCATGCGCGCCAGTTCTGATTTTCGATCCCCTTCTGATAATTCAACGACCTGCCACAGGGAATCGGCATTGGTTTTATTAATATAAAAATGACAATGCGCTTGTTGAGCGACTTGCGCCAAATGGGTGACACAGAGTACTTGATGGTGTGTTGATAGCACCGCTAGTTTTTGACCAATACCATGACCTGTAATCCCCCCAATGCCGGCATCAATTTCATCAAAGACCACCGTTAGAGGGGCATCCGCCTGATTCAAATTGGCACAAATCATCGCCAACAATAAACGAGAGAGTTCACCCCCAGACGCTACCGATGCAATGGGTTGCATGGGTTGCCCAGCATTTAGTGATGCTTGAATATGGGCATGCGTTATTCCTAGGGGCCCACACGGTTGTTCAGCTATAACTACACGCACAGTTGCTCCCATTAAGTCCAGATCATGTACATTGGATTCAATACGCTTACTTAAGTGTTTAGCATGAGTGTTTCGACTAGCATGCAACTGTCGGCCCAGGTCTATAACCGTTTCATACACGGACTCGCACTCGCTTTGACAGGCTTGATAGCCTGCATCATCGCCGCTAACTAACGCTAGCTGATTACACACTATTTCTAATTGTTCCAGCAACGCATCTACGGACTGTGCATTGTATTTTGTTTTGAGCTTAAACATGCAATCTAACCGTGATTCAATTGTATCAATATTGGCATCCAATGCCCCCATGGATCGCTGTGTGCTCAATACATGATCCACGGATCGCTCAATGAGCGGTATTATGTGCTCACAGGCTTGGTCTACTTGGGATAATGCCTCATTCGACCGTGTCGTACGTTGAATATCTTGAATGAGTTGACTAACCCTAGCGAGTTGATCGGATACCGCTTGATACACACGCGTTTGCTTGCCCCGATGAGCCATTTGCTTTTTAATATCTGCCAAGCGCTCGTCTTCTCCAGGTTCAAAATTATAGGCGGCAATATCATCTCGCTTAAACGTTAAAAATTCGGTTTGTTCTTGAACCTGTTGAATTTTTTCTTCGTATTGCGCCAATACCCGTCGTTTTTCTTTATATGTTTGCCAAGCAGCTTGGTAATTTTTCATTAGTGTTTGCTCCGAAGCACTAAACTGTTTATCTACCAAATCCAACGCCATCGCGTCGGTAAACGTTGCCGCAGTGTGCTGGCCAATAATAACCGCTATATGCGGGGCCAAGTCTCGAACTGTTTTTAATGGAACGGTTTGGCCATTGACCTGAATACGACCGGTTTTCCCGCGTGTTAAGACTCGTCGAATAATACATTGCCCATCGGACACATATTTAACCCACGCTTCCGGAGGCGCCGCCCACTCAAACACGCCTTCCAAAACAGCTGTCTCACAGCCAGTTCGAATCCATTTATCTGATCCTGTTTTACCCAACAACAATGCCAAGGCGTCTACAACAATTGACTTCCCCGCACCCGTTTCTCCTGTTAATACAGTAAACCCGTCTCCATAGGCAAGTTCGCACGACTCAATAATAACAAAGTCTTGAATCCGCAAATAGCTTAACATGTCAACTCTGATGGACATTGTTGAGCAATAATGCATGTTTCACACGCTGGCCGTCGTGCCATGCAAAATGTGCGCCCGTGAAAAATAAGCAATGTTGATAGATGACTCCACAAAGCCTTCGGCCAATCAGCTTTTAACCGATGCTCAATTCGAACCGGATCGGTATCGCCATGAAACCCCAATCGACGTGAGACTCGCGCTACGTGAGTATCCACGGCAATGCCGGGCTGTTTAAACCATTGAGACATCACCACATTAGCCGTTTTTCGCCCGACACCCGGTAACTGCACCATGGCATCTAAGGTATCGGGGACCTGACCGCCAAAGTTGGACACTATACTATGGGCCGCCGCTTGAATATGTTTGGCTTTATTATTAAAAAAGTTAATGGATTGAATATACACTTTAATAGCATCGAGCGAGGCATTAGCCAGAGCTTCTGGTGTGGGGTACGCCTCAAACAATGCCGGCGTGACTTGATTAATACGGTTATCGGTGCACTGGGCAGACAAAATAACCGCAATAAGCAACTCGTACGCATTGCGATGGGTTAAAAATGCCTGATCGGGTGGATAATAATCAGCCAAAATTGGATAAATACTATCCACCAACGGAGCGGTCATGCCAAGGTAATGCCTACCGGGCAATGATCCGACCCCAAGACTGTCGATTGAATAAACGCATCGGTTAGGCGAGGCTTCAGATCTGGCGTAATAAACACATAATCAATACGCCACCCAATATTGCGTCGACGAGCCGCTGCGCGATACGTCCACCAGGTATAGTGATCGGGCTCTTGGTTAAATGACCGAAATGTATCAATATAGCCTTCTAAAACAATGCGATCCATCCATTCTCGTTCAATGGGTAAAAACCCAGATATCCCTGAATTTTCCTTGGGGTTTGCTAAGTCAATCGCCGTATGCGCTGTATTATAATCCCCCATAATAATTAGCGATTGGCCTTGGGCTCTTAAATCCCGACAATACGCAAAAAAATGATCATAAAAGTCCAGTTTATACTGCAAGCGCTCGTCATTTTTTTGACCATTGGGGAAATAGACTCCTAACACGGTGTAATCCGAATATATAGCGCTCATAACTCGTGCTTCGGAATCAAACTTTGAGTTACCAAAGCCTTTAATAACAGTTATAGGATTGGTCTTGCTAAATAAGGCTGTCCCACTATAGCCTTTTTTTTCAGCGCCTTCCCACGCAGTATGATACCCGATTGGGTTTAAAATTGTGTCATCCAAAACATCGGGGTGAGCTTTAGTTTCTTGCAACACTAGCACATCCGGTTCGGTTTCTTGTAAATACGTCAAAAACCCTTTTTTGACACACGCTCGAATTCCATTAACATTCCACGATACTAGCGTTGTTGGCATATTAATATGATAGACGGTTTATAGACTATTAGTCTATACGCATGTCGTAAAAACAACGGGTTTAAGTGGCACTACTCGCCTTGATACGTATTGCTATAGTTATCTTGATTCAAATAATCAGCCAATTCATCGTCTAGCCACCCAATTCAAAAACAGAAAAAAACTGGCATTATAGTAAGTCTAGAACTGAGTTTTTTGCTCATTTGGAATCAATGTGTCCCCCAACGTATAAACCAGTAACACGTCGTTTAATCCCTGTCATAGACTTTTTAATAACGACTAGTCTATACTATTAACAACTGGATGTCGCCGGCTTAGCTCAGTTGGTAGAGCAACTGACTTGTAATCAGTAGGTCACGGGTTCAACTCCTGTAGCCGGCTCCAGTATACTATATAACCTATGAGCGGATCATCATTTTGGAAAGAATTCCCCAAACCTATTGTGGCTTTAGCCCCCATGGAAGGTTATTCTGATAGTGCGTTTCGCCAAGTATGTAAATCAGTCAATCCATCAATTGTTACCTATACTGAATTCACATCAGCGGATGGCCTACACCATAGTCCGGATCGGGTAAGAAAAAAGCTGCAATTCAAACCCACGGAAAGCCCCGTTATTGCTCAAATATTTGGCAAGCATCCTGAAACATTTGTTAGTGCGGCAAAACTAATCGAGGACATGGGTTTTTCTGGCATTGATCTAAATATGGGGTGCCCCGCTAAAAAAGTGGTTAAATCCGAGCATGGGGTTGCCTTACGAAAAAACCACGATCTTGCCTTTAAACTAATTGAGTCTGTTGTTAAAGCGACAGCCCTGCCCGTTAGCGTAAAAAGTCGATTGGGATGGGAAGATTCTAGTGATTTAGAAGCCTTCTGCCTCGGTGCTGAATCCGCCGGCGCTAGTATGATTGCTATTCATGCGAGAACGTATACACAGCCTTATAAAGTGGCTGCTCAATGGTCCCCTTTGTATCAATTAAAAGACAAGTTATCGATACCCTTATTAGGAAATGGGGGGCTTTCTGGACTGGCCGATGGCTATAGTAAGATTGAAAATTTAGATGGATTTCTAATTGGTCAAGCGGCAATGGGCAACCCTTGGGTATTTTCAGAATCAAATCCCTCGCCCAATTTTCATGAAAAAATCCCAATAATTAAAGCCCACGCCCAATATCTAATTGAAGACAAAGGGGAACCGGTGGGATGCCGTGAAATTCGAAAGCATTTGGTTACCTACTGCAAACTAATTCCCAATGCCCGCCAATGGCGCAGCGAGTTGGTCCACGTGGAATCCCTAGATGCCATTCAATCTATTTTGGATCGTATGGCCCTCACGTTGTCACAATCATTGCCTATAGACTAAGCGCCTAACACCCCAATGTTTAAAATCAGCTAAAGGGGGGCATTACACTTGTGTTTGACTATAAACTATGGAGCTCCCCACACCTATGACTATTCAAAACGTTAAGGCTTACAGCCTTTTTACATTCGTTGTTGCATCCGCATCAATTACTAGTTTAGATTCTTTATCGACTCATTTAATCGCAATGCGTTTAATCGAAAAACCCGCGCTACGTATGGCCGTTGTCGGCACATACAATGACCCTTTTAAGAACGAAAACCTCGGGGCCTATTTTCATGCCATTCATTCTGAACAATATAACGGGGCCTATCAAGTCAGTGTTCAAGCCTCATTTTAATTGTTAATTCCTCACTTGCATCATTTGACGAATGGCTGTTGCAAAAGCTGTGATATCATCCGCCGTCGTACACGGCCCAAAACTAACACGAATCGCCGATTGTATGCGTTCTAGATTATTCGGAAACATGGCCGAAATAACCGGAGACAGCTGCATGCTGCCCGTGGAACATGCCGAACCAGCCGCTATCGCAATCCCTTGCAAATCCATAGCCATTACCACCGTGTGCGCATCATGACCCAACAGGCTAAAATTTAGAATATGAGGCATCGCTGATTCTGGCGTATTCCATATAATTTGACCGGAGTTTAATTGATCCCGCAATTGGGCATTTAATGTCTGGTAATGGGCGCTTATTAAATCCTGTTGGGAAACAAGGTGGGTCAATGCATACCCCAAACCCGCAATAGCCCATACATTTTCAGTACCGGCCCGAACCCCGTGCTCTTGATGCCCGCCTGTGATCCATGGCGTTAATAAAACCTGACGCATGCACAGCACAGCACACCCTTTAGGGGCTCCCAACTTGTGCCCCGAAAAAACTAAATAATTATAATCCAAATCAGGAATAGGCTGTTTTCCTACCCACTGAACGGCATCCGTATGTACCGGAACATTATGCTGTTTGGCTACATTAATGACGGCATCAAGGGGTTGGTTAATCCCTGTTTCGTTATTGGTCATCATAACGGATATAAGCGCAGTATTAGGGGTTATTAATTGCGACAAAGCCTCAATATCCACAACGCCTGTAGGCAAAACAGGAATAATCTGCACATCCACCCCATCATCTGCTAATGCCGCTGCTGTTGCCCGCACACAGGCATGCTCTATTGCACTCACTAAAATACGACAAGCGCCCGATTGCCGCGCAACCGTACGCAACACATAATTGTTGGCTTCTGTCGCTGATGAAAAAAAGACCCCTGTGCAATCGCCGCCCACATGATGTTGAATGTGATGCCGAACACTTTCAATTGTTTCTTTACTATCTTGCCCCAAGCTATGCATACTTGAGGGATTGCCATATACCTGAAGCGCACGGGTTACTTTGGGAAGAATGGCTGAAATAATAGGTGTCGCTGAACTGTGGTCCAAATAAATACGTGTCATTAGGGTTGAATAGCCGCTAGTTGATGCACACACCGATCCACAATATCTAAGCGTGTTTGCACCAATGCATCTGCTGTTTGGGTCAATTGTTTCAGCACCGGGGGCCGATAAAGGGAATCACTGGCAATTAATTGCAAGGCATGGGTACATTGTCCCCATAAATCAGCATACCGATTATGTTGCTTTAAAAAGAATTGATAAAATACTGAGTTTTTTTTCATAGCGACCATCAATCCCTCAGAAATAGGTTCAAAAACAGCCGACAATGTGCATATATCATGATCCCATTCTACAGATATTTTATCAGGAACGTATGTGGAAACACGGGTATAAAACTGATTTAATGCTGGCAAGGGTAATGCGTTTAGAATTAAAAAATAGTCGGTTATTTGCAATTCGGTCCAGGTGTTGTGTTTTACAGCGTATTGCACCCGCATAGACTGCGTTTGCATGTGAGTCATTTGTGATTGATCATGGACCAATTGATAGTACAAACGCCGACACCATTGCTGAATTGAGGGGCGTGTTGATTGCCCAAATACATGCGTTAACCACTGATTAAAGCACCGATCCCAATTGGTATCCCAAACTCCAATACAATTGGTCAAACAGACACCATTCACGGTTACCTTAAATTGATCCGCGGATACCGACAATCCTTGCACAAAACTAGCCCGCGTATCAACCGCTAATACGCTGACAAATACCAATGTTTGCATCCAAGCAATCGCAATAGAATCGCACTGCTGATTCACTTCTGCAATTGTCATGGGTTCGTTGCCCCATTGAATGATTCGCTTTAATTGACGAAATGTATCCGATTGTATATCCCACACCGGCGCACATTGAGCCGCTAATATTGGAATAGCTGTATAAATCGATACAAATGGTGTACTCATGTTAATTGCCCCAATGCATACCGATCCTGTCCGGACAAATCGGAATTAATTTGTATATGTTTGTACCCATAGTATGTCATCATATCACGCACTCGCTGTCCTTGATCATACCCAATTTCCAATGCAAAAAACAATTGCTGATGCTCAGCGCTAGCCATATTCATTAAAAACTTTTGAATCCATGCCAGGCCGCCATCGCCGCCATCCAAGGCTATTCTAGGCTCATAGTTTTGTACCGTTTTTGCTAACGCCGAATCTTGCATATTCACATACGGTGGATTTGAAATAATTAACCCCGATTGAATCATTGAGCCCGAAGCAATGGCTTCAAAAACATCTTGGCGATATAGTGTAACGGTTTCAGAGTCAAGTTTTTGACAATTTCTTTGTGCCGTTTGGTAAGCAATGGGGCTAATATCCCACCCACAAATACTCGCGTTTGGAAATCGACGCGCCATTTCCAATGCAATACACCCGGTGCCATACCCCACATCCGCAATATGCGTGACCGATACCGCTCCAATATAGGTACAGGCCGCTTGCACCAGACCTTCTGTTTCTGGCCGTGGAATAAGAACACCAGGCGCTACAAATACGAGCCGGTCAAAAAATGGAGCATCGCCTAATAAGTACGCGACTGGCATCCCTTCATGATATTGTTGGACAGCTGCCTCGTACGATAAATCCGCTCGACGTGTGCCAGTTGGTGCACGCCCCTGCAAAAAATACGCATCGATTAACGCTAAATCTTGATAACTATTGGGATCCAACCGTTACCCTTTTTCTAAACGTGCCAATTGATCCGCTTGGTGCAGGGCATCAATCACTATATTTAATTTATCCCCACTTAAAATATCGGCCAAACAATGTACGGTAAGTCCAATGCGATGATCCGTTACACGCCCCTGTGGAAAGTTATACGTACGAATTTTTTCAGACCGATCCCCACTCCCTACCAATTGACGACGCATTGAATCAACGGAATCATTGGCCTGCTGCTGGTAAAAATCGTAAAGCCTTGATTTTAACAATCGTAACGCTTTTTCTTTATTTTGAAATTGCGACCGCTCATCTTGACACGCGACTGCGGTCCCTGTGGGAATATGTGTAATTCGAACGGCTGAATCTGTTTTATTCACGTGCTGCCCCCCGGCACCCGATGCCCGATACGTATCCACACGCAAATCTTTGGGGTTCAAGGTTACGTCCACATCATCGGCTTCGGGCAAGACTGCAACACTAACTGCTGAGGTATGAATGCGGCCAGATGCCTCTGTATTGGGTACCCGCTGGACACGATGCACCCCACTTTCAAATTTTAAAGCCTGGAAAACCCCATCGCCTGACACCATGACTACCGCCTCTTTAGTCCCGCCTAATTCAGTAATATTATGATCTACAACGGACCATGTCCACGCATTTTTTTCGGCATAACGCTGGTACATACGGTACAAGTCATTCGCAAATAATGCCGCCTCGTCACCCCCTGTACCCCCCCGAATCTCCAAAACTGCATTTTTTTGATCATCCGGGTTTTTAGGCAACAAAAACATATTAAGGGCAACCTCTAACGCTTTAATTTCAGGAATCAACCCATCAATTTCATCTTGAGCCATATCCGATAACTCAGGGTCATTCAGCATTGTTTGGGCCTGCGCTTTTTGATCCAGTGCTGTTTTTAGCTTTCGATAGTCGTTAATCCCAGGCTTTAACTGAGAATAATCTCGATTCAAAGCTTCGTATCGCTTTAAATCTTGTGTAACCGACGGGTCACTTAGCTGGCGCTCGATATCTAAAAATCGACGTTCAACATCTTCCAGCTTATCCAAAAACCCGTTCATACCAGCAATCGCTTACGATGCTTGCTGGTATTTTTTCTTGAACTTTTCAATACGCCCTTCCGCATCCACAAAGTGACTATCACCCGTGAAAAATGGATGGCATTGAGAACAGACATCCACGCGAATGTCTTTGCATGCAATCACCTCAAAGGATGCGCCGCATGCACAAGTTGCTGTTACTAGTTTTGGTGCATACTCAACAGACACAGTATGCTTTTTTCGTTTATCTATTTGTTTTGCCATAATAGAGACAAACTATACTAGACCGCGCCAAGGATTGTCAAGCAACTTGTCAAGCAACTTCTTATCCTGTACTATTTAGTTAATATGTCATTCCTAGATTTTAATATCAAATGTTCCGAGCAATCAGGCTGTCCCGTTGTTAAATTGTCTGGGGAAGTGGATATTCACACTTATACCGATATGATGAAAACGCTTCAATCCTATATTGACAAGCCGAAGTCATCGGTTATCCTAAACATACTAAATGTCGATTACATTGACAGCACTGGGCTTGGCGCCATTGCTAAATGTGCCCATCACATGGACAAAAACAATGGGTTGATTTATGTTGTGTGCAATAAGCCTCAAATTCTCAAATTATTTGATATTTGCGGATTAACAAAAAAAAATGTTTCAATATTTGAAAGCGAAGCATTGGCCATCAAAGCGTTTTTGGGATCCGTTTAAGACAATCAAATGGTTAACGATACTGTATCCCTAACCTTACCTACAAAGTCCGACTACGCCGGTGTGGTTCGTTTAATGCTATCCGGTATTTGCTCGCGAATGGATTATTCAATAACTGATATTGAAAACATTAAACTAGCGGTTTCTGAGGCCTATGCTAATGTTATCAAACATGCCTTTAAAAAAAAGCCAGAATCCGATGTTACCGTGAAGTTTTATGTTTTAGAGCATGGGTTAAAGATTTGTATTCACGATAACGGGGATGGGTTTGATGTCAATGGTAAAAAAACTAACTATAATTTTGATGATTTAGACGACCCCTCCGTGGGCATGGGCGTTGGGCTTACCTTTATTGAAAGCCTTATGGACGAACTGAACATTGACTCAACTATCGGAACTGGAACAGTGGTGACTATGTTCAAAAAAAAATCGAGCTGTAATTAATCGATTAATCAAAATCCATCGTCTTTTTCTTCATCATAATCATTATAGGTACCAGCTGGAAAAAATGGCTCAGCATATGGATTTAGTCTTGGTGGAAATAGCGCTTTTTATCCCCTATTTCATCGTTTTCTACACTGCCTAATTAATACTAAAACTTATTTTTTGCTAGATCAAACCACGCGCACCATGGCATCAATCCGTAAGACAGCCGCTAGCTCATTGAGTTGAAGCCCTTGAATAACCGATTCTTTAACTGGGTGTGTGATCAGTATGATGGATGCTTCGTCGCCTTGATTTTTCTGAATCACCGTTTTTAAACTCACGCCGGCTTGGCTCAACACATGCGTCACCTGCTCCAAAACACCCACATGATCTTGGACCGATAAACGCATATACATTGCCGTTTCCTGATCACCCAACGGAACCAATTGCGCCGGTTTTAAAGAAACAGGCGTGGACGTCGATGCCCCAATCGCCACCACATCGGATAAAATAGCCGAGGCCGTTGGAATCCCACCCGCCCCTTTGCCCACCATCATCGCATCACCCACACAATCACCGTGCAAAAACAACGCATTCACTTCATTACTCACTGACGCCATGGCATGGGTATCGGGTAATAACATCGGGCACACGCGTACCGCCAACCCATGATCCGTCGCTGTAATCGCCCCAATTAATTTCACCACATACCCCATATCTTGAGCATGCAACATATCGGCTAACTGAACCGACTCAATGCCTTCGACCGGTATCGCGTCAATGGAAATATCCACATGAAAGGCCACCCCGGCTAAGATAATAACTTTATATGCCACATCCATACCACTCACATCCATAGTGGGGTCCGCCTCTGCAAACCCCAACGCTTGCGCCTCCTTTAAAGCTGCGTCATACGGCATTGAATCCGCCAGCATACGCGTTAACATATAGTTAGTGGTTCCATTTAAAATACCCATAACGGATTGAATTTTATTGGCGGCAAACCCCACACGTAAGCTTCGAATTAATGGGATACTGCCACCAACCGCCGCTTCACACGCTAAAATGACGCGATGATCATGCGCCAACTGAAATAAAGCCTGCTGATGCTTGGCAATCACTTCTTTGTTGGCCGTTACCACGTGTTTGCCCGAAACCAATGCATCCTGAATATACTGATACGCCGGGTACTCACCGCCAATCGCTTCGATCACTAATTCAATACTTGGATCTGCCAAAATACTGGCAATATCGTCCGTTACAGGAATGGACGCCGGCAGGCCATTATCGCGAGCTTTCTGGCAATCGCGAACCCCCACAACCTGAAGCTTAACATCTGTTTCATGCAAGCCCAATTTCATCGCCAACTGCTCGCGATTGGATTGCAAAATATGCCATACGCCTTGTCCAACAAACCCAAACCCAAGTAATGCAATATTCATAGTTTATCCTTTTTGTATTTGATTCATAATGGTCGTTGCTCGGTCTGATACCGATTGTACTGGCGTATCCAAGTCAATAACATGAATATCAAACGGTGCCGCCAACGTGGTTAATTGATTTAATTCAGACGGAGTTAGCCCTCGAATTGCCGTGATAAACACTAGGCCTGCATCCAAAAAGGCATACCCAATGTCCATCAAATGCCGCAACATATCTTGGCGAAGCTCGGTAATGGAATCGGTATCCGCATCCGCTTGACGCAAAAATTGAAACCCATGTCGATAAACCTGTATACCGTGATCAAATATTATTTTTTCCAGATCAATACCCATATCCGAATACTGCTGTTTTGTCACCTGACCTGTAATAACGACTAAAAGGGGGCGGTGCTTGTTTTTTTCCAAACGGTCCTCGGCATTGACATGACCGGGTCGCCAATATTTAGATCGCTGCTGAACATAGCGTTTCGACCAATCCTCATCGGCCACACTCGAACGAATTTGCCCCATGCCCACAGTATTGTTGGATTGACGGTCCACAATAATAAAACTACCTAAGTGGGGATTATCTTGATAATACTCATACGGAATCGGTTGATCAAATGTGCACACACACTCTCCAATTTCATTCAGTGTCAACGTTGGCGCGTCCAAGTGATCCAAGGTGTTAATATCCAAGCGGTATTGAGGCGCTTCCAACGAACCGCTTAACAGTTTCGCTCGGGTTTTAATCCAATATAAATGGTTGGGAATCATTGGTGTATCAGACATCCATACAATTGTGGATACAAATTGATTGCCAATGCCTACGGGACTGGCGGTACCTACCAACACATCGCCCCGAGACACATCCACTTCATCGCTCAACGTAAGCGTAATGGACTGCCCTCGAATGGCCGATTCATGATTGCCATCCATTGTAACAATTGATTGAACAGTGCTCGACACATTAGCCGGTAGCACTGTTATTGAATCCCCAACAGCCACTTGGCCAGTAGTGATTTGACCTGTAAACCCGCGAAAATCTAAATTGGGCCGGTTCACCCATTGCACTGGCATTGAAAATGACCGATTGGGATCGACGGTTTGCAGTGGCACCGTTTCTAAATAAGTCAAAAGACTGGGGCCCGTATACCATGGCATTGCCGTACTAATATCTACAATGTTATCGCCATTGAGCGCCGATACTGGAATTGCTGTAAAGTCTGAAATTCCGATGCTTGAAGCAAACCCCTGATAATCATCTAAAATTGCCTGATACTGGGGTTGACTGTAGCCGACCAAGTCCATTTTATTAATGGCTAAAATAATTTTATTAACACCCAGTAAGTGAACCAAGGTTGAATGCCGTCTCGTTTGGGTCATAATACCCTGTCGAGCATCCACCATTAAAATTGCTAATTCTGCCGTTGACGCACCCGTGGCCATATTGCGGGTATACTGCTCATGACCTGGCGTATCAGCCACAATAAATTTACGCTTATCCGTTGAAAAGTACCGATACGCCACATCGATGGTAATACCCTGTTCACGCTCAGACGCCAAGCCATCTACCAATAAAGCAAAATCAATACTATCCCCTTGCGTCCCCATTTTTTTTGACTCGGACTGTAACGTATCCAATTGATCCTCGTATATTAATTTGGATTCATATAATAGCCGACCAATCAAGGTTGATTTTCCGTCATCAACAGATCCGCACGTAATAAAACGCAGCAAACTTTTATGCTCTTGAGATTTTAAATATGCCAATATATCAGTTTCAATTAAATTGGATTGATGGGCCATTAGAAATACCCCTCCTGTTTTTTCATTTCCATAGATGCGCCACTATCGTTATCAATTACACGCCCCTGTCGTTCAGATGTTTTTGTAAGTAACATCTCTTGAATAATATCTGGCAGCGTATTGGCCGATGACTCAATTGCGCCTGTAAGCGGGTAACACCCCAATGTTCGAAATCGAACACGTTTCAGCTCCGGTACTTCTCCTTCCTTTAGTGGCATACGCGCATCATCCACCATAATCCAGGACCCATCACGCCAGACAACGGGGCGTTCTTTAGAAAAATACAACGGCACAATTGGAATATCTTCCAAATAAATATATTGCCAAATATCCAGCTCTGTCCAATTGGACAAGGGAAATACTCGAATGGACTCCCCAGGTTTTTTCTTTGTATTATATAGCGACCACAACTCCGGGCGCTGATTTTTTGGATCCCAGCGATGCTGGGTGGATCGAAATGAAAAGATTCGTTCCTTCGCTCGTGATTTTTCTTCATCGCGTCTTGCCCCACCAAATGCAGCATCAAATTGATGATGATCCAACGCCTGCTTTAGTGCTTGAGTTTTCATAATGTCAGTATGCACTGCAGATCCATGGGTAAATGGACCAACGTTATCCGCAATACCATCCGGATTAATATGTACCAGTAAATTCAAATTATACTGCTTCGCCAGTTGATCCCGAAAGGCAACCATTTCTTGAAACTTCCACCGCGTATCAATGTGCATGACGGGAAAGGGAATATTGGATGGATAAAATGCTTTTCGTGCAATATGCAACAAGACAGACGAGTCTTTCCCAATGGAATAAAGCATAACGGGGTTATCGGACTCCGCTACCACCTCACGCATAATATGAATGCTGTCTGCTTCCAATTGCTGCAAATGTGTTAATGCCATATTAGTGACCCTCCTGGTCTTTTCGTATTAATTTCCCATCTACAACATGCAATCCGCACTCCTTAGTACTGGCTTCCCACCACCACCGTCCGGATCGATTCGACTCCCCAGGCTGAATGGCGCGCGTGCATGGCGCACACCCAATACTGGTATACCCCTGGGAATACAACTCATTCATAGGGATGTTTTCAGCATCCACTACTGCCAATAACTGAGCCTCTGTCCACTGAATTAATGGATTGAATTTAGTTATTGAATTACCCGAATCAAATTCCGCTAATGGCAAATTCGCTCGATCAGGAGATTGCAATCGACGCAAGCCTGTCACCCAAGCATCATACGGGTCTAGTGCACGCTGCAATGGCTGAACTTTACGGACGTAGCAACACTGCTTTCGAGCATCAACACTGTGATAAAAGCCATTAATCCCGTGATTTCGAACCAATCCCTCCACCGCTTCAGTGTCTGGACTGTATACACGGTATCGAAACCCATACTGTCGTTCAGTCTCTACAAGCACAGTGTAAGTTTCTGGATTTAGCCGTCCCGTATCCAACACAAAAATAGCGGGATCAACACCCTTTACTTGGCACGCCTTTACCCAATAGTGTGTTAGCACTTGATCCTCTATGCTAAGCGAGGATGCTACAACTACCCTGGCGCCAAAAGCATCCAAAATAGCCGCCATTATTGTGGGCAAAGAGGCTCGGTTTTGTGCCGTATTAAATGTAGCTATATCCATGGCTTAAATCTGATAATCATACGTTTTTTTCCCAAATGCGATTAATTCCCAGAGGCGCTCATGGCCATAATACAATAAAAGCTTTGATAAAAATTCAATACTACCAATTGACAACGCCATAGCCCAAGTACCCGTGATGTACCATGAGATCAACGTTGTAATCACCGTCGCAGTAATACGCCACGACAGTGATTTAACTAAACTGCGTCGATGCGTATCAACTATGCTTTTCGTATTTGTACTAGCCAATGTGTTTCTACCTTCTCTTGTTTAACAATAGTATGGCCCTCTTGCTGTACAGAATTTGGTACATTTTGAATTGGCTCCCCATCGTCTAATAAGACGGCCACTATATCTCCAGACTGTAGCCCCTCTAAAGCCAGCTTTGTTTTTACAAAATTCATTGGGCATGAGACTCCCCGAAAATCATGCTGCACCATGGCTTTTTTTATGGCAGGTGTGGCAGCTGCTTGCGCATCAAATTTAAACTTCAAGGAATCATCCATACCTTTGTATAAGGCTATAACTGAATTGGCCAATGCCACTAACGCGTCGGCATGCGGAACCAATGCAGCTGCAGGCCCCAATCCCAACTGAACCAATGCACTATACTCTTTATCAACTAGCTCTGTTTGAACAAAATGTTTTTCAAATAACTTAAACACATCTTTATCTGTTTTAGGATCTAAACCTCGTGTAACCAACAACATACGCGATGTATGAAATAAGAGTGTGTGCAATGCATCGGGAAGTGACGCTGTGTCGGGCAACGTTTTCATGATTTTTTTCATGGTTTTTTGATCCACATCAATCATATCAAACATGCCAGCCGAGCATTCAGCTGTGCCCAACTGCTCCAAAGACAACCGTTTTTTAGATCCAAAGTCAGTATAAAATCCGGCATCTTCTGAATACGCGGGTACATCTCGATATTGATCACACAAGGTTTTAATTAAATCAAACCCTTCAGAGTCTAAATAATCGTTGTATGCTGCATACTGATCTTTCTTTGCAATATAGTCATATAAAAACTGATACACAAACTCAGGAATTGAATGCGCCGCTATATCGGTAACCCGTTGTGCGTATTCTGTTTTTCCAGCCGCTATTTTAGCACCAGCCAGTACATTGTACGCTGGATACAGGTTGCCATCTTTTCGACCAACTTTACCAAAAAACCCCAGCTGAGCAATATGATGCATACCACAGGTATTGGGGCACCCAGACATATTTAGCCGAAAATCAGCAATAGCATCGAAATCAAGATCGCTGACAATTAAGCGTTTTTGAATGGCTTTAGATAATCCCCGTGGCAAACAAATACCCAACTTACACGTTTGTGCTCCAGTACAGTTCATCATGCGACCAATAAATGCCGGCTCTTCCGATAAGGTATCTAATTGTTGAATCATACGATATGCATTGCCTAAGTAAGCATTCGGAATATTTCTTAATCGAATATTTTGCGCACGCTCACATCGCATTGTATTGGCCCCAAAGTGATCCAAAAAGTTACAGAGTATATCGGCATGATGCTTGTAAATGTCGCCCAATTTTAACGGAATTAAAATGGATGACAATTCAGGCTGTGATTGCTCCATTACATACCGGTTTTTCCAATTCTCAAAGGCCTCCCCCGTCACCAATTCAACGGCTAAATCTGTCGCCTTGGCGGTATTGATTAATTCCGGCAATACCAAGGGGTCTTTCCCTTGAACCAACGCATACTCATTGTGAAACAATTGTTTAAACTCTTCTTCGCCAATCTTTTTCCATAAGAACTTAATTCGATTCTGATTTCGATTTCGACGATTGCCATGCTTGTCAAACATGGTTTTAATCGCACGCGTCACAGCATATACTTCTGTATCCGGAACCCAGTCCAATAACAAATGGCCCAGCATTGGCTTGGCACCCATACCCCCCGAACAATACACCTCAAATCCTTTTTGGTTGTTATTCATTTTTGCTACAAAGCCTAAGCACGTTGTTTGAGTGAAGGACACATCATCAGGTGCTGTTGAAAATGCAATTTTAAACTTTCTTGGCAAGTTCCATGAATCGGGTTCATGAATTAGCCGTGTTGTCAGCGCCATTGCATACGGATCGACATCAAACACATCCCCTGGGCGAATCCCAGAATGCGACGGCGTTAAAATATTTCGAATGGTATTACCACCCCCTCCCCGGGTACTCAACCCCACAGACCGCAACCCCTCGATGACAGTCATTAAGTTTTCAATCGTAACATTATGTACTTGAATTTCTTGCCGTGTTGTAAAATGAACCTCCCCGCCGCCATAGTCATCGGCTAATTCCGCCGCTTTGCGTAACTGCTCTGGCGTCAGCCCGCCCGCTGCACATCGGATTCGAATCATATAGGTATGATCTTGGCGCTGCTCGTACACACCATGTGCCACACGAATGGCTTTAAACTTGGTCGGGTCAATTTTACCCAATGAATAGTCCACTAAATCATGGACAAACAAGGCTTGTTCTTCGGCTAATACGGGGGGGTTGTCATAAAATCGCATACTAATCTCCTATTATATTCAGCTCTACTTCGTGCACAGTTATTGCTTCATTCGACTTGTCAATCTGGTACGCTTTAATACCAGGAACCGCTGTTTTAAACGACACAATAATATAGACCATACTTGGGTCATTTAATAACCGCAAATCCTCTTCCGATAATCGCGGTGGGGTTTCGGGATGCGAATGATACACAACCTGCAGTTCCTTACCTGCGGACCGCGCAGATTTTAGCACTGAAAACTGATCCTCGGGTCGAAATGAAAAGTGCTCTGGACTATGGTCAATATTTTCTAGTGGATACAGTGTGTCCACACACCCATTAGCACCGGCTAAATACCCACATCCTTCATTGGGTAATGCCGTACGCAATTCTGAAACCATTCGTGTCACTACTGACTGTTTTATTGTTAATTCTTTATTCATGACGCACTCCCACGGCTTTGCAAATCACATACTGGTGCTTCATAATCCACCAGTTTTGTAATACTAGGCGTGTCTGAACACACTTTGCACGTCTGGCGTTGATGTACGCTAATTGTTCTAAATTGCATAGTTTTAGCATCAAAACTCAGGATTCGGTCAGTTAGTAGCGTCCCCACACCCAACAAGTATTTGATTGCCTCTGTGGCCTGAATAGTTCCCAGCATACCTGCAATTGAACCCAAAACCCCAGCTTGGGAGCATGTCGGAACCGCATTTTTAGGTGGCAAATCATCAAAAATACACCGGTAACAGGTATGCCCAGGCTTATATGTAAATGTTTGCCCATCAAAGCGCAAAATGCCGCCATGAGAAAACGGTTTATTGGCTATTACACAGGCATCGTTAATCAAAAATTTACTTTCAAAACTATCGGTACCATCAATAACAAAGTCATAGTCTTGCATCAATTCAAACGCATTCGAAGCTTCAAATCGTTCATGATACACTGTGACAGAAACATCGGGGTTCATGGCATTAATTTTTTGCTGAGCAGATTCTGTTTTTAATCGGCCCACATCAGCTGTGTAATGCGCAATTTGACGCTGCAAGTTACTCAAATCAACGCGATCTGCATCCACAATTCCCAAGTGCCCCACACCCGCTGCTGCTAAATACAACGCAATGGGGGATCCTAAACCGCCGGCTCCAATAATCAACACACGACCGCCCAGTAACTTTTCCTGACCTTCGCCGCCCACATCCGATAAAATAATATGGCGAGAATACCGCTCAACCTGTGTGTCATTTAATGTCATATCGCCTCCAACGCTTGGGTTAAATCTGCTAATAAATCTGACTCGGACTCCAAACCAACCGACAATCGAATCAAATCATCATAGACACCGGCCTCAGATGCTTGTTCATCCGTTAAGTCTCGATAAATCGTTCGTCGTGGACACACAGCCAATGTTTTGGCATCGCCCAAATTAACCAGGCATTGAATTAAGTTCAACGCATTTAAAAAGGCATACGCTTTATCTTTAGTCCCCAATCGCATTGTCACCATGCCCCCATATTGACCCGAAAACTGACGCGTAGCCATCGCGTGATTGGCATGATTTGGCAAACCGGGGTATTGGGTACAATCCACAGCTGGATGCTGGGATAAATAGGTTGCGACTGCCAATGCATTACTGCAATGCCGGTCCATTCGCAAACCCAAAGTCTCAATTCCTTTTAATGTCAAAAACGCATTTTGCACAGCCAAACTATTGCCTGTTGTTCCCCGAACTTTTTTAAAGGCAGCTAAACCTCCCAACTCGCCCAATTTATCAATAGCTGTTTGCAAAACCGGGGACGCTTTTGGCGCCATAGACGCCCAATTCAGCACACCCGTGTCAATAATTGCACCCCCAATGGCCAACCCACCCCCACACAAATACTTGGTTGTAGCCACGGTCACAACATCAATGCCTAAGGCTTTGGATTGAGCCAAATAGGGTGTGACAAATGTTGTATCTACTACCAAAGGGATCTTGTGTGCGTGCGCTACGTCTGCAATTGCACGAATATCTGGCACATCCAACTTTGGATTACCAATTGCCTCCAAGAATACCAACCGAGTGCGCGTATCAATGGCGGCTGCATAGGCCGACACATCTGTTGTATCTACAAATCGAACCGCAATGCCCATAGAGGCTATTACGCCCTGAAACAAATAATATGTACTCCCAAATAAACTTTTGGCCACAACCGCGTTATCGCCCGATTGTGCCAACGCGCAAAAAACCGTCATAATGGCGGCCATGCCTGACGATACACAAACGGCACCTCGGCCTTCCTCCAATGCAGTTAGTCGTTGTTCTAAAGCCGCTACCGTTGGGTTACCCGTTCGCGAATAATAAAACCCGGGCTGACGCCCATTAAAAATAGCCTCTAATGTATCCGGGTCATGCGCAAACCCTGCCGATTGATAAATTGGCACATTAGTCGCACCCGTGTCTGAATCTGGGGTGTAACCGCTATGAATTGCACGCGTATCAAAATCCCAAACCATATCTCCCATACTACGTCGAATAAGTGCTCCCACCACCCATAAAGTACAAAAACTCAATAACGTCGCCATCTTGAATTAATGTTGCGTCAAAATCCGATCGATTAACCATCGCGTCATTGCATTGCACAGATACCATATCCGGCATCTTAACGGCTTCTTCAGCTAACAACTCTGTAATTGTTGTTGCTGACACTGTTTTTCCTTCACCATTAATTGTTACAACTGCCATTGAACTTTCTCCTTTACTTAAATATCATGAATCAAACAACACAGTACTTAAATACCGCTCACCCGTATCGCAAATAATACAAACAATTGTTTTACCTTTAAACATTGGCCGTTTGGCAAGACCAACGGCTGCGTGCACATTGGCTCCCGATGAAATACCGGACAAAATCCCTTCGGACCGAGCTAAATACCGCCCCATACCCAAGGCATCGTCATTGCTAACCGTTATCACTTCGTCCAATACCGTTGCATCCAAATTATCGGGAATAAATCCAGCCCCAATACCTTGAATCATGTGAGGGCCGGCCGCTTGTCCAGAAATCACAGCAGAGTCGGCTGGCTCAACGCCTACAATTTGAATATTGGGCTGATACCGCTTCAACACAGACCCTACACCACTTATCGTGCCCCCAGTTCCAACCCCTGCAACAAACGCATCAATTGCGCCGTCTGTATCGCGCCAAATTTCTTCCGCCGTGGTATCGCGATGCTTTTGTGGATTGGCCGGGTTTTTAAACTGTTGCGGCATAAAAGCCCCCGGTGTTTGGGCAACCAATTCTTCAGCTGTTTGAATGGCACCAGTCATACCTAAATGACCGGGTGTTAACACCACATTGGCACCATAAGCCTTTAAAATTGCCCGGCGTTCAATACTCATGGAATCTGGCATAACCAACGTTACTAAATACCCTTTTAATACACCAATAAACGCAAGGGCGACCCCTGTATTGCCCGATGTGGGCTCAATAATATGCCCCCCATGAGCTAATTCGCCACTACTTTCAGCAGACTCAATCATAGCCAAAGCAGCTCTGTCTTTCACGGACCCTCCAGGATTTGCTGACTCCAACTTTCCTAAAATAGTGCACCCTGTTTTTTCTGACAACGTAGCTAGATGCACCAGCGGCGTGTTGCCAATTAACTCTTGCATAGTAAAAATCTGGCTCATATGGCGTACACCAACCCCGATTGATACCGCTGCACCCACTGGGCTAACGTTTCAGACAGCACCGGTGTCATAGATGCTTGCAATCGATTATCTAAATCATGAATCATATGATGTCTATTATACCCATACCGAGACTTACCCTCCAAGCTCTGGATTACCTTTCCAATTTGAATCGACTCTGGCGCATATGCCAATTGGTACCCGCCATACTTGCCACGCACACTTTGACAAAAGCCAGATTTGCGCAAGATAACAAGCACCTGCTCTAAATACGCTTGCGGAATACCATAGTGTTTGGCGATACTCCGACTTTGAACAACTTGTCTAGCCTCAGCCATCGCATACAAGGCGATTAAGGCATAACTTGTTTTTTGCGAAACTATACTCATAATACGCTCTATACTACCATAAGTTGATCAGGATTATAAAGCCTGGATAAACCTTGACACATGCCTTGCGTTTAGATTACTACTTATAGTCATAAATCAACTATGTCAAAAACAACTAAAAAACCACTAAAAAAAGCTAAAAAGCTCAGCGCTCGGCATCTAGTCGTTGTAGAATCCCCCGCAAAAGCAAAAACTATTGAAAAGTTTTTGGGCAGAAGCTACGTGGTTCGAGCTTCTTATGGCCACGTGCGCGATTTACCAAAAACACGACTTGGAATTGATGTTGACGATAATTTTTTACCTAAATACATTGCATTAAAAGACAAAAAAGCTGTTTTAAAAGAATTAAAAACTCTAGCCGAAGCGGCGCCAACTGTTTATCTAGCGACAGACCCGGATCGCGAAGGCGAAGCTATCGCTTGGCATGTTCAAGAGTCCTTGGATACTATTGATACCGATAAATTTAAGCGCATTGTATTTTCTGAGATTACCAAAACCTCCGTACAACGTTCGATTGAACACGCGCGTGATATTGATCAAGCCATGGTTGATGCCCAACAAGCCCGGCGAGTGTTAGACCGATTAATTGGCTATAGCCTGAGCCCTATTTTGGGAAAAAAAATTCAGCGCGGGCTTAGTGCTGGGCGGGTGCAATCTGTTTCTGTTAAATTAATTTGTGAACGAGACGCCCAAATCGCAGCCTTTGTTCCAGAAGAGTTTTGGGTTATTACAAGTACATTTGATCTGGGTAATCAACAGACTTTACAATGTTTGCTAATCGCCAAAGATACCCCAAAAAACAAATTAATAATCTCGAACGAATCAATGGCACGCTCCATTGAATCGGACTTGAATCAATCAGAATTTCATATTGATGCTATCACAACCAAGCCCATTCATCGTCAACCAAAACCGCCTTTTAT
This sequence comes from bacterium UBP8_UBA6595, assembly GCA_002433595.1. Lineage (GTDB taxonomy): Bacteria > Margulisbacteria > Marinamargulisbacteria > UBA6595 > UBA6595 > UBA6595. The sequence continues at coordinate 112,987 of DJIL01000031.1, forward strand.
TACGTCCTCATTGCAACAAGAGTCTTCTCGTTGGTTTGGCTGGACTGCAAAAAAAACAATGTCTGTTGCGCAGCAGCTTTATGAAGGTATTGATATTGGCAATGAAACAGTGGGCCTAATTACGTATATGCGAACAGATTCTGTACGTATTGCCGATGAAGCGCTTCATGCGGTACGTGACTACGTATCCAATACCTATGGAAAGCCCTATTTAAATCCTCGGGTATTTAAAACAAAAGGCAATGCCCAAGACGCTCATGAAGCCATTCGACCGTCCTATGTTACGCATCCACCGGATCATATTGATGGGCGCTTATCCCCCGATCAAAAAAAGCTTTACCGGTTAGTTTGGAACCGTTTTGTTGCTTCTCAAATGACGGCATGCGAACTAGAATCCACGCAAGTATTAGTCAAAACTAATACCCATTACTATTTAAAAGCCACTGGAAGCCGTATTGTGTTTGATGGTTTCAAAAAGGTTTATGAGGAAAAAACGGAAGAAGTCAGTGATAGCGACAGTCAACTACTCCCTAAGTTATCGGATCAGCAAGCGCTTCCACTTCAGGCTGTTGATGCCACACAGAAATTCACCCAGCCACCGCCTCGATACACTGAAGCCAGTCTAATTAAAACATTGGAACAAGAAGGCATCGGTCGACCGTCCACCTATGCGCCCACAATTAGTACCATTCAAGATCGGGGCTATGTCGAAAAGAATGGACGGCAATTAATCTCCAGCGAGTTGGGGCAAATTGTAAATACTAAACTAAGCGAGTTTTTTGACGATATTCTAAATGTTAAGTTTACAGCTAACTTAGAAACTCAGTTGGATGAAGTTATGGCGGGTGATCACGACTGGCATAGCGTAGTTCAATCCTTTTATGACCCATTTTCCAAGCAAATCAGCCTTGCCGACACTCAAATGGAAAAAGTTAATCGAGACAAACCCACCGACAAAACATGCGAACTTTGTGACAGCCCCATGGTTATCAAAGTGGGCCGGTATGGTGAGTTTACCGCGTGTTCCAGTTACTATGGTATCGTACAAAAAAGCGAACTCAATCATTCTGTTTACCAACAGCTAGTTGATTCCCATATTTTAAATACGCTGGACGACACGCGCGCCCAACTCACCCAATCCGCCAAGGGTATTGATAAAAACCTGAAGTTCTTAAGCGATAATCAACTCACTGATGTTATTAGCGTACTAACTAGCGCAGAACCTTGCAAAAATATTTTAAAAGAGAAAAAGACAATAATCTCAACCGGCGTTCATTGCCCCGAGTGTAAAAAAACTAACTTGGAAAGCCCCATTGTAGAACGAAAAACACGCCGTGGAAAACTGTTTTTTGGCTGTTCTGCATACCCCAAATGCACCTTTGCTCTATGGGACCGACCGATTCAGCACAACTGTACCAAATGCGATAGCACGATTGTACTAGAAAAGGAAAAAAAGGATACCAAAACATGGCATTGCATTGCCTGTGAAACTGAATATGTTCTCGAAAATTAAACAGTTGTTTCACACCCTGGTTGTTCAAAATATTGAGCTTAAAATTATTAGTATTTTAATTACAATCTTAATACTAATTTTATCCCAATGAGCCTGGGCCTTGTGCCAACTATGGGGAATTTACATGCGGGGCACCTGGCGCTAGTTGAACGTAGCATCCGTGAAAATAAAAAGACCATTGTGAGTATCTATGTCAACCCGCTTCAATTTGGCCCTAACGAAGATTTTGATCAATACCCCAGAACCCTGGACGCCGACCGAGCGATACTTAGCCAATACGATACCGTCACCCTATGGGCCCCAACGACAAAAGACCTGTACCCCTTGGGCGTAGCAAATGCCTATGGCATTACCGCCCCCAAAGCCATGGCCCAACACTGGTGTGGCAACAGCCGCCCGCATTTTTTTGACGGCGTGTGCACCGTTGTGTTTCGCCTATGCCAGCAGGCAAACCCGACCCGGTTATACATGGGTGAAAAAGATTATCAACAATGCACCATTATTCAAGGCCTAATTCACGATTATCGATTGCCCATTTCGGTAGTCCCATGCCCCATTGTTCGGGAAGCTGATGGCTTGGCGTATAGCTCTCGCAATCAGTACTTAAGCCCAGCGGAACGCGTGCATGCCACGCAACTATATCGGGCTATTCAAGCGGCCCAAACTACTGTAACTAACGGTGAACCAAATCCTGCGATGGTAATCCAGACGTGCCAGGCCTGCTTGGGTAGCCCGCTGAAGATTGACTATGTTGGAATTGCTGATCCCTGCTCACTTAAACCCATTGATCGGGATATCCGCCCGAATGACCGCTTGATGCTGGCTGCCCACCTGGGTAAAACTCGGCTGGTGGATAACCATGAGTTTCATCTAGGAACGTCGAGGGCTGCTGGTACACATTAATCAGGTGACGGGAGATATAGCGGATACCTGTTAGATTGACTTGGTTGGAGGGATCTCCATTGAGCTTTTACTTGCTCAACTACTTGATTCGCCAGACCTATAATTTGAGCATCAGACACGTTAGTATAAGGACCATGGCCTATTTCTATGACGTGATAACCACAATCACGAAGAAAACCTCGTAACTCTTTATCGTTTGATTGTTTATTTTTATGAACATCTCCATCTAAAAAAACTAAGGATTCTCTTCCTGAATTGTCTGTTACTTTAAGGTCAGGTTTTGTACCTAAAACATGATTACTAAAGTCTAGACTTAAGTCACAGCGCCATAACCCGTTCCTAACTTGATCAAAAAAAAGGCGTCTCGATTCTATTCCACCTTGATACTGAATGAAACCTTGGCGCTCCCACCAATCCAATGTTTGGTCAAAATCTATTGCGTTGTCTATACGCTCTTGATTTGTACCTGCTTGTGGGCCCTCTGGTTTTGACAAAACATACCCATTTACACAACCTTTCCAACAAATAGTAGGGCCACCAAGGTATGGTATTAAAGCAGGAGATTTACCGTAGGAATTTGCTTTGCATCCTTCAAAAACATCCCTAAATCATTTAAATTCATTATTAACAAAAATATCATTGCCATCCCAACACAAACCAGTGTAACCATCCTTAGAGTTTATATAGTTCCTAAGCACACACCTTAAGTCACCACCCGCTAATCCAGAAAATCTATACCATTGACCAGCTTGAAGGTTTTCAACTCCTGTGCTGCGAGTCCCGCCATTCACGCCATTCACTCCGTTCATCTTTATCCCCCTTTACTCCGCTTGTACTAACTGTGAAATTAATACTAAAAAAAACCCTACTACTTTAAAAATGAATTTTAAAAAACATAAAAAAATACTAAAAATATTTTATTTAACAATTAAAATACTATTTTATTAAAACTATTATATCGAAAAAAAATAAATTTTTCAATAATTTTCCACTGGAATCTCACCAGTACAAAACACACGGTAAAAAACTAATGTAACCGAAGTGCGTGTAATGCGGTATACTATAAGCACAGTGACTAATACAAAGCATATTCGAAATTTTTGCATTATTGCCCACATTGATCATGGCAAGTCCACCTTGGCGGATCGGTTAATTGAAATGACCCATACTGTTGAAAAACGCAACATGAAAGGCCAGCTACTGGATTCTATGGATTTGGAGCGCGAACGAGGCATCACGATAAAAATGCAAGCTATCCGTATGACTTACCAATCAGACTCCACCCAAACGCCCATTTTAATGAACTTAATCGACACTCCAGGCCATGTGGATTTTAGCTATGAGGTCTCTCGATCACTCGCCGCTTGTGAAGGGGCTTTACTGCTTGTGGATGCTGCACAGGGTATTGAAGCTCAAACACTTGCTAATTTCTACTTGGCTTTGGACCATGATTTGGATATTATTCCCGTGATTAATAAAATTGATCTGCCATCGGCTAATGTTGAAAAAGTTGCCCAAGATATTGAACAGGTTCTAGGCATTAATGCCGCAGACTGCTTACCCTGCTCGGCTAAAACAGGCGAAGGTGTTGGTGCTATTTTATCCGCCATTGAAAAAAAAATATCTTCACCAAAACCCAGTAAATCTGATGCTTTAAGAGCCTTGATTTATGACGCACATTACGATGCCTATCGGGGTGTGATTACCTATATTCGAGTTATGGATGGTGGCTTAAAGTCTGGTGATAAAATTGTATGCATGGCCACTAATACCACCTATGAGGCAATCGAAGTTGGCGCTTTTGAACCCAAAATGGTTAAAAAAAATCAGCTTTCCACTGGAGAAGTTGGCTACTTAATCGCCAATATAAAAACCATTTCCGATGCGCATATTGGCGATACCATTACCCATGTAAAAACACAGGCACACGTAACCGCATTGACCGGCTATGCCAAAGCAAAGCCCATGGTTTTTTGTGGGTTTTATCCAGTGGATACTGCCGATTACCCGCTGCTCAAAGACGCATTGGATAAGCTAAAACTTAATGATGCTGCCCTTCAATTTGAACCCGAATCATCTCAAGCCTTGGGCCACGGATATCGCTGTGGATTTTTGGGGCTTCTACATATGGATATTATATCCGAACGATTATCTCGCGAGTTTAAAATTGATATTATTAACACCGCCCCCAATGTAACCTATCGATTAACATTAAACAGTGGAGAGTCTTACGCATTTGAAAACCCATCGGATTACCCAGACCCTCAAAAAATAGCCATTACTGAAGAACCGTTTATGGGGTTATCCATTATGGTTCCCAATACCTACTTGGGTGCCGCAATGACCTTATGCCAAGAGCACCGCGCACATTACAAAAAAGCTGAATACCTAGACGCAGATCGGCAACTTCTAACCTTTTCAATTCCCCTTAATGAATTGATCACATCGTTTTTTGATCAACTCAAATCTCGAACCCGTGGCTATGCTTCTATGGATTATTGGTTTGAGGACTATCAGCCCGCCAACTTGGTTAAAGTAGATATTTTAATTAACAAAGACCCCATTGATGCACTATCCTTCATTTGCCACCGAGACAAAGCCCGGGGCACAAGCTTAAAACTAACTAAAAAGCTCAAAGAACTAATCCCACGACAGCTCTACGAAGTGGCTATTCAAGCCGCTATTGGCGGTAAAATCCTATGTCGAGAAAGCATCAGCGCCATGCGAAAAAATGTAACTGAAAAATGCTATGGTGGCGATATTAGTCGAAAGCGAAAGCTCATTGAACGACAAAAAGAAGGGAAAAAGAAGATGAAAAGCATTGGATCTATTTCCGTTCCAAAAGAAGCCTTTATGGCAGTGCTTAAAATCGATAATTGATCGACGATGGTTGATATTTCACACATATCAACACAGGCACTATTTGAGGGTTTATCGAGTCGCCATGGTTTTTATTGGTTGGATAGTCAGCCTGGGAACTACAGTTACATGGGGTTTGATCCCATAGATACCTGCCATCATGGCAATTTAATAGATCGACTGAGCCAATACACGGCATTTATTCCCAAGGACAACCCTGCCCCATACTTTACCGGTGGGTTTGTAGGATTTCTTAGTTATAATTACACACAATCAAGTCGTAGTTTTTTTCCAAATAGTTTATTTGGTGTCTACAATAAAACAATTGTTATTGATCATTGTAGTCAAAAAAAATATTGGATTCATACACCAGCACCCGGGTGCCCAAATATTTTAAGTCTTGAGTCCTTATTTCGACCCTATATTCATGGCTTTAAAACGAGCCCTATTGATCATGATTGGACCTATGAACAATACTGCAAAGCATTTGATGTTATTGCTAACCATATTGAACGTGGTAATGTCTATCAAGTTAACTTAAGCCATCAATTTAGCATGAGTTATGCGGGGAACCCTGCGGCACTATACGGCAAACTTCGAACGCAGAGTCCAGCGCCATTTGGTTGTTATTTTCATATGGACCCCTGGGTTATTTGCAGCGCATCCCCCGAACGGTTTTTCAAACAATCCGGAACTCGAATTGTTACGCAGCCCATTAAAGGTACTGCGCCTCGCGGGCATACCCCATCAGACGACCATGCATCTAAGATTGCTTTACTCGCCTCTGAAAAAAATAAAGCTGAGTTGCTTATGATTACCGATTTACTACGCAATGACCTTGCCATGGTATGCAAAACGGGGTCCGTGACTGTTGAAAAACTGCGAACACTGCATGCCTTTTCAAATGTCTTTCACACCGAATCGGTTATTCACGGCGACACATTCAAATCCATTTCAGACTTACTCAAAACACTGTCTCCTGGGGGATCCATTACCGGCGCCCCTAAACAGGCGGCTATGACACTAATTGACGAATTGGAAACAGCACCCCGAGGCCTATACACGGGCTCGATTGGGTTCATTCGGTTTGATCAACAATTGGCTGATTTTAACATTGCCATTCGAACGCTCTATGGCACCCAAAGCCAACTGTATTTTCACAGCGGCGGCGGTATTGTAGCAGACTCTACACCCGACTCGGAATACGCGGAATTACTCAAAAAAGCGGAGTCTATGGCCCAAGTTGTTGATCGTTTATAGCCACTCGTTGTTCTACTGCTAAAATTGCTGTTTCTGGTTATTCAATACTCGCTCAATCAACAATCTCCCAAATTAGGCATTTGTTCAGAATCTATATGACCAATTATATCTATTATATTTTGGGGAAGCTGAACCTCACGATTTACTGGTCCGACCCAAGGAATCATATTACCCCCTCTATGCGGTCTTACCCCAATCCCTCCGAAGTGGGGGCTTCGTTTTCACGCTCCAAAACCATGTCTAAAATTAGTTATTTTAAACTCACACAGAAAACCACTATGTGAACGAAGTGCATATAATGCGGTATACTATGGGACTATTGAAAAATAAGTGCTTTGAATTGAATCTAGAAATTTTTTGATTTATCCGAGTGTATATCGATTCGATGAGTCAAGAAATAATCTTTTCATCTCCTTCCGCAACATGTTTTGGCATGGCTCAGAAGCATATTGCAACGCCCGAGCATGCTGACTTACAATAGATAAGACAACAGTCAATTTATTCGACCTCTCGACAATTAAACGCTTGTATTGAATGTCTCGGATTTTAAGTGCATTTTGAATATTTTTAGAATAAAGCGAACACACATTATCCCAAAACTCAGAATTGCGTTGCAAATCAGAACCCACGTAATTCAAAACAGGTGGGGACTTACCGGCTCGTTAATACCAATTTTTCTAAAAAGCCGAATCTGTGATTGTTACTCAATTGCACTCCGATTACAAATAGGTTTATTCTGGATCAACTTGAGGACTATTACAAAAAAATATATTAGAAACAAATTTTCTAAAAACTTCTTGCAAATACTGCTTCACCGCTTCCAGCAGCACCTCACGATCACCCTTCAATTCCGCACTCGCATACTCCAACGCACGCCAATCCCGCTTCACCGCTTCCAGCACCACCTCACGATCCCCCTTCAATTCCGTACTCGCATACTCCAACGCACGCCAATCCCGCTTCACCGCTTCCAGCACCAC
>DJIL01000006.1 GCA_002433595.1 bacterium UBP8_UBA6595
TGCTGCGCTATCTCATAACAACACCGCCAATTGCGTTGCTGAAATAGACAAGTGAGCGTCTGAAAATACCCCATCCCCATCGCATTGAATGGGTTGACCTGTGTGCAGGGTGGCGGTGGTTATGGGAATATGCTGAACCTGGGGGTGCCGGTGTGTTTTGCCAAGCACGAGCAAGACCAAGAACCCTACCCAGTGCCACACGGACTTAAACCGATGCACAACAGCTGTGAGTGCAGGGGCCGTTAATGGCGTGTGGGTCAGGACAAATGGCCCGGCATAGTGTGGGGTGTTGGTAATGATGCACCCTGTTCCCACATAGGACTGTGTGGGCGTTTCTAGCACAACTGCGGACCGATTTGAGACCCGGCCACCGTGACGAATGAGTTCAATCGCGTAGGCATAGCGGCCGATCCATCGTTTGAGGCGCACAGATACATGATGCACAATACTGGCATCAATACCGGTGCTAATGGCCATTAAAAAGGGCTGTGTATTGAATAGCCCCATGCGAATGGTTGTTGGGGTCCAGCGGCGCAACGCGGAGTAGTCTGTGTTGCCTCGGGTGATTCCCAATGCATGGGCAAGAACATTGCAAGTTCCCAGTGGGGTAATGCCAATGGGAACATTCAGCCCAATGCGTTTCATATCGGTTACAACATCCCGAATGGTACCGTCGCCCCCCATAATCCAGACCGCATCGATGGTTTTTTTTGGCCATTCAAAGTGATGGGTTTGCGTGTCAAACTGAGTTACGTGACTCACGGTCATGCCCAATTCCTCGGCCGCGCTATCGAATTGCTGGGCATCCCGCAGCCGATAGCGACCAGCCGTTGTATTCGCAATACACGCAATGTGCGTCATGGATTTATAAGTATGGCTTCAGCAATGCGTGCAATAGTGGCGGCTCGAGTGCCTTTGGGCAATCCCTCGGTTAAAATGCTAACGACATAAGCATCCTTGTTATGTATAACCAGACCCACATCGTGTCGAACTGACCCTAAAGTTCCAGTTTTGTTGGCCACAGAAAATGACGGGGGCAACCAATGGGGAATTCCCCAGCGATAAATTTGTTGGCGCATTTGGCTCAATAGTTCGTAGGTATGAGTCGGGCTTAGTAATTCGTATCGAGCCAATTGCACCAGTAGTTGATGAATATCCATGGCAGTGGTTTGATTGGACTGTGGCGGCTGGGTCAAATGCGGATTTTTTAGCCATGTATTTTGCATGCCGATACGCCGCATATAGTCATTAATTTGCTGACGATCTAGATACTCAATAAGCATTAATGTTGCCGTATTATCACTATAGCGCATCATCATATTAGCTAAAGTATCCAAACGATAGACTTCACCAGGTCTCGCATGTTTGAGTATGCCAGCCCCAGATTGAGTATGACGGGCACGATGCATCAATGTATTGGATAGAGAGGCTCTTTCGGACGCTACGCGATTATATAAGCAAGCTAATATTGGTAATTTGATTAAACTAGCGGGATTGTACCGTTGATTTGGACGCCAACTGTACGTATAATTGGTTCCTAAATGCGTGACAACTAAGCTGATATTGCTAGAAACGGGCTGAATAATTGTAGCAACCTGAGGGGGAAGCCCATAAAGGGGGAGTATGAAAAAGAAAAGCCCTAATGTGCGATAGACGCCCATACCGATTCAATGGGAGTTTGATAATAGGAATCCACAGGACCAATGGCGGTTAATCCGGCTTGGTTCAGATTAATCGAATTAATGATACGTTGGACATCGTCCAGTTGTACCGCATCAATAGTATCTAAAATATGTGTGAGGGGCCTTAGGTGTCCATAATAAAGCCACGACTTGACTAAGAACATCATCCAGCTAGTACTGGTTTCTAAGTTAATTGCAAAACTGCCTTTAATATAGCGCTTCACTTTGCTTAGCTCATCAGCATCAATTCCGTTGGTTTTTAAATCAGAAAACAAGGTGCGAATGACCGATAGTGTAGGGATGTATTGCTCGTTACTGACGCCACCAGAAATAACCAAGGAACCGGTCGCTTCATAGAAGCTACAGGCTGAATAGATAGAATAGGCCCAGCCTCGTTTTTCACGAATTTCTTGAAATAACCGAGAACTCATAGTCCCGCCCAATACGGTAGATAAGATTGAAAACGCATGACGATCTGGATGGGTATAGGCACATGATTGGACTCCCAAGCAAAAGTGCGTTTGCTCCGTTTCTTTATGTATGGCTGTGCATGTGGGTGCTACATCCGGTATTAGCGAGTCTAAAATAGGTTTAGACGTGGGGGGCGTTGGAAAATAAATTGGAATTAACCCCGTGAGGGTGTCAACGCTGCTGGATGGCCCAGCAATAGATACAATCATTTGACTACGTTGCCAATAATAGTTTCTGAAATCTCGTAAATTCAGGGCATTAATTCGGCCCAATGTTTGGGGCGTACCCAAAATACTATTTGAAAACAGGCTGTTGGCCCAGTAATGGTTATACCATAGTTCATGGACTAAATCTTCTGGTGAATCGTTAACCATATTAATTTCTTCAAGAACAACCTGTCGTTCTTTTTCAATATCAGAGTCACTTAATGTTGAATTTAAAACCAAATCACTGATTAATGCGAGTGCCGTTTCGGAACAGTCAGCCGGCACAGTGATGTAATACAGAGTATATTCTCGATCGGTCATCGCGTTAATATACCCACCCATGTTATCGACAAGCTCAACAATGGCTTTAGCTGTATAGTTGGGGGTCCCTTTAAAGCACATGTGCTCCAAAAAATGAGCTTCACCACCGATAGACTCTTGGGCTAAGCCAACACGAACGAGAATGCCAATTGATACGGATCTAAAATGGTCGTTACTGTGTGTAACGACCGATAAACCATCGCAGTCAATATGCTGCATTATACAGGTTCAAGTGCTATTTTATCTCCGTCTACAGATACCACATGCACGGATATTGAATCGCCGGATTCCCATTGATCTTCTAAACGTTCATGGCGTTCTTTTTTAAACTTTGAAATATGGGCCAATCCAATACATCCAGGAAATAGTTCTACAAACATGCCAAAGTTGACAATCTTCACCACTTTTCCGTCATAGTTCTTTCCACTTTCAGCGGTTTTGGTCATGCCTTCAATTAGGCTTCGCGCTTTGTCTAAACCGGCCTGGTTTTTTGCTGAAATTGAAACCAATCCTTTATTTCCATCTTCTATAATAACTTCTGCACCAGACTCTTCTTCTATTTTACGTATAGTGGAGCCACCCGAACCAATCACCATGCCAACTTTACTGGGGTCAATGGTGATGTGTTCCAATCGGGGTGCGCTAGGGGCTAAGGTTTCTCGTGGTGCATCTAAGGCATGCGTCATCGTTTCCAATATATGGGCACATCCAACCTTAGCTTGATCCAAGGCTTCTTTTAAAATAGCAGGGGATAAACCAGCCACTTTAATATCCAATTGTAAGGCAGAAATACCTTTAGAACTACGAACAACTTTGAAGTCCATATGACCAAAAAAGTCTTCCATTCCTTGAATGTCGGATAAAATGACATGGTCGGATTCAGTGATCAATAAACCCATTGCAATGCCACAAATGGGGCGCTGAATTGGAACGCCGCCATCCATTAATGCCAAACAACTGGCACACACAGAAGCCATGGACGAAGACCCATTGGATTCTAAAATTTCTGATACCAACCGAATCGTGTATGGAAACGTGTCGTAGCTGGGTAGTACAGCCTCGACGCCGCGTCGTGCCAAAGCCCCATGACCAATTTCACGACGGCTGAGTCGAGCCATATTGCCGACTTCCCCGACAGAATACGGGGGAAAGTTGTAATGAAACAAATAACGCGAGTCCCCTTCGTTATCTTTTAAACCATCCTGAATTTGAGCATCATTGGCAGTTCCCAAGGTTAAAACACCGAGACTTTGAGTTTCTCCACGAGTAAAGAGAGCCGACCCATGGGTAGAGGGCAACAGACCTGTTTCTACAGATATGGGACGGATTTCAGTTGGCTTTCTACCATCGGGTCGAACTTTTTTAGTAATTATAATGTTTTGAATAACGGACTTTTTGACATGATTGTAAATTCGAGATACTAAAGACGCATTGTCTTGTGCATCATTTAAAAACTGGGCACATGTTTCTGTTTCAATGGTACTAAGTGTGTCGTGAAGCTCACCGGTGTTTGGCGAAGTGAAAGCCGCTTCAATCGGTGCTTGGATGTGCTGTTCAATGGCCTTAGCAATCTCTGAATCCCATTCAATGGGGTCGAGTTCAACTTTAGACTTGCCCGATTGCCGGACTAATTTGTTTTGAATTTCAATACCGGATTGCAAAGCGTCATGGCCATATTGAATGGCACTCATCATGGTAGATTCATCAACTTCGTTAGCACCCGCTTCAATCATAAATATTGCGGATTGACTACCGGCGATAATGGCATCTAATTGTGTAGTATCATCCACACAGCGGTCTACATGAAAGGCGCTTTCTGCATCTTGAGTAACCAGGGCTGCTGATATTGAGGTTTCAAATGGAATATCCGATACACTCAGAGCCGCGGATGCTGCAATAATCGCATAGGCTTCGGGTTGAATCGTTTGATCGTAACTCAAAACACTGACTACGACTTGAACATCATGCGTGAATCCTTTAGGGAATACTGGGCGTAATGATCGATCAATTAGCCGTGATGTCAAAGTTGCCAGTGTACTGGGCCGTGCTTCACGCTTAAAAAAACCTCCAGGAATTTTCCCAGCCGCGTACATTTTTTCTTGAAACTCAACAGTTAGTGGTAGAAAATCAATCCCTGGACGGGGTGATTGACTCATCGTAGCGGTCGCTAATAATACTAAATCTTTACATTTTAGTAGAACAGAACCATTGGCCTGACGAGCGAATCGCCCGGTTTCAAGCGTAATAACCTGATTGTTGACCGTTGCGCTAACGGGTGTGTCTGCAACACAGTGCATAGCCATTAGTGAATGCTATGCGTTTTGATGTCTAAACGCTTGGCAATATCAGTGAAAACATCAAAATCATTATGCTTTAAATACTTTAAAAGCCGACGACGACGACCGACCTTTTTTAATAGACTATGACGCAAGTGGTTGTCTTTTTTGTTGGCCTTTAAGTGCTCAGAAAGTGCTAAAATGTGATTGGTTAGTAGTGCGACTTGAACCGCCGTTGATCCACAATCAGTAGCGTGCTTTTGATAAGACTCAATAATGGTACTTTTATTTGCTTTAAATTCCTGTGCTGGACCCAATGGTTTTCCTCCTAACTAGTAGTATATTAAAATTACAGTAAACGTAGTTTTTCTTTCGTATTTTAATTCATTATACTTTAAATAACACAATTTGTCAGCTATACTATTGAGCATGAGTGCAGAAATTAGTATTACTGTTTTAAAATCAAAACTATCGTATGCGATTGTTACCCAAACAGAATTATATTATGAGGGGAGCATTACGATTGATTCCGATTGGCTGGCGGCTGCAGATATACGCGCTGGCGAACAAGTACACGTGGTTAATATTAACAATGGGGAGCGCTTGATTACTTATGCAATTGCTGGAGACGCTGGTTCGGGCATTATTGCTTTAAATGGGCCGGCGGCTCGTTTAGGTGCAGTGGGAGACCCTGTGTTTATACTTACTTATGCACAGATACCCGCTCACCACACATTAGACCCAGTGGTTTACTCCCTAAAAGACTCATGACTTTCCCTGGTTTCTCATGGGATGCCTGTGTGCAGGTAGTGGGGGTACTCTTTGATGCGGCTGTAGTCTATAGTTTAGTGTATTATTTATTGCGTTGGATTCGGAATGTTCATTCGCTGGCGATTATTCGAGGCGTGGTCTTTGTAGGGTTTTTATATGTTGTATTTCAAGCCTTACAATTGAACAGTATTAATTGGGTGCTTAGTCAGCTAACCAGCGTTTTGTTAATTATTTTGGTTGTGGTTTTTCAACACGATCTGCGCCGATTATTGGAGCGATTGGGGGATCCTCGATGGTTTATGTCGGTTGACTTATACAATAACCAAGAGTCAACCCGAGTGATTAAGCAGCTGTTGCGGGCTGTGGATATTTTATCAAAAAAGAAAATAGGGGGGCTCTTGGTGATTGAAATGAATACAGATTTGAGCCCTTACATTAATACAGGCGTTAAAGTGGATGCGGTAGTAACTGCTGAATTATTGGTGACCTTATTCTGGCCCAATTCACCGACTCACGATGGGGCCATTATTGTACAGAAAAATAAGATATCGTCAGTGGATTGCTTGCTGCCGTTGTCAGAGGCCTATTTAATTGATCGCTCCATTGGGACACGGCATCGTGCGGCATTGGGGCTGTCGGAGTCAACGGATGCATTAATTGTGATTGTATCAGAAGAAACAGGGATTATATCGTTGGCAGAAAATGGCAATTTGACACGGTATTTAAATCGAGAAGCATTAGAAGCTCGGTTTTTTAAATTGTATAAAGAGCCAGCAATAGACCGAAAGCCTTCGGGATGGTTTCGGGCATGGTTTACTCAATCATGACTCGAACAACTGTGGTGTCCTTGCAGCATAAAAAGCAGTCAGGAATACCCATTACACTGGTTACTGCGTATGATTATATTATGGCTCAAATTTTATCGGCTGTCGGAATTGACGTGGTCTTGGTTGGTGATTCCCTGGGCAATGTTTTTCAGGGACAGCCAACCACACAGTCAGTAACATTGGATCATATGGTGTACCACACGGCAGCTGTGCGCCGGGGATGGCCCACCGGGTTTATTGTAGCAGATATGCCGTTTTTAACAGCAACAGTGTCGGAGGCGGATGCGATTCAACAGGCGGGTCGACTACTTCAAGAGGGGGGCGCAGATGCGGTTAAAATCGAGGTGATAAGCCAGCGTCAAATTCCAATTCTAGGCGCTATTGTAGCCAGTGGTATTCCGGTAATGGCTCATCTTGGGTTTACACCGCAATCGGTTACACAATTGGGCGGCTATCGGGTACAAGGTAAGACGTTAGAAGCGGCCACTCAGTGTTGCCAATGGGCAATAGCGTGCGAAGACCAGGGGGCGTTTTCACTGGTTCTGGAGCTCGTTCCCCAATCAGTTGCGCAGTCGATAACCGCTTCTGTAGCTATACCAGTGATTGGTGTTGGGGCGGGTTCCGGGTGTGATGGCCAAGGCTTGGTATGCACAGATATTCTTGGGTTATCCCCTCAAATTCCCCGGTTTGCTAAAGCTTATGCTAATGTGCGCGATACAATGACACAAGCGTTTACGGCGTTTCAATCGGCTGTTCACGGAGGGATGTTTCCACAATCAGATCCAACAAAATCAAGGGGGGTGAAATGATTCAGTTTTACGACACAATGCAACAAAAAAAAGTACCGTTTAAGCCGTTGCACCCGCCCAAAGTGTCTATGTATGTGTGCGGTGTCACGGTTTATGATACTTGTCATATTGGTCATGCACGCGCCTATATTGTATTTGATATGATTAAACGCCACTTAAACGAATCCGGGTATACGGTTACTCATATTCAAAATTTTACAGATATTGACGATAAGATTATTCGAAAAGCCAATCAAGAAAGCGTTTGCATTACGACCATTACAAAGCGGTACATTCGTGCTTTTTTTGATGATATGCAAGCATTAAATATTCAGCCAGCGAATCATTACCCTAAAGCTACTGAGCATATGGATGCAATTATTGCCCTGATAGAGCGGCTGTTGGCTATTGGGTCAGCGTTTATTCATACCAATGGAGACGTGCTATTTTCAACGGCAGCCTTTGATGGGTATGGCAAGCTTTCAAAGAAAGTTTTGGGTGAGTTGGAGGCCGGTCACCGCGATACTGCTCAATCTATTGAGGCTCCAAGTTTAGATTTTGTCTTATGGAAGCAGTCAAAGTCAGGGGAACCGGCATGGCCCAGCCCGTGGGGATCGGGTCGGCCCGGTTGGCATATTGAATGTTCGGCAATGGCTATGCAGTATTTGGGGGATCAAATAGATATTCATGGGGGGGGTGAGGATTTGGTTTTTCCTCACCATGAGAACGAAATTGCACAATGCGAATCGTGCACAGGTAAGCCCTTTGTACAGTATTGGTTGCATAATGGATTTGTGACCTTGCATCGTCAGAAAATGTCAAAATCATTAAAAAATACAATAACCGTTCGAGACTTACTCGATTCGGTTAATCCAGGCGCTATTCGACTGTATTTATTGCGGACGCATTACCGCACACCCTTTCAGTTTTCATGGGACGGTTTAGAGGAAACTAGACGGTCGTTGCAAAAGCTTAGTACATGCCTGGCTGAGCCAGAAACCCAGATCCCCACGGCCGCTCAAGTCGCCGATTTAGAGACGTTTGATCAACGATTCAATCAAGCCTTAAATGATGACATGAATACGGCATTGGCCGTGGGTGTTTGCTTTGAGGTGTTGCGGTATATTCAAACGCAGGGGGTTGGTCGATCGCTAGTGCGGGATTGCTTAGTGTATTTGGGTATTCAGTATGACGTGGAGCGTTCCGAAGCACGCCCGTTACCAGCAAGTTGTGAAGCCTTGATTGCTGAGCGGGAACAGGCACGATCGAATAAGGATTTTTCCCGTTCTGATCAATTGCGCGACGAATTGCTAACGCATGGAATTGCAGTTAAAGACACACGAAACGGGCCAACGTGGGCGTGGGTTTAAGGCTAGTATCCAGTAACAAACTTTGGTACACTGGGTACTGTTGTGTTCAGAATAAATATTAGACTAAATAGTTAAGGAGTAACTGTATGTTGGATGCTATTAGTATACAAACGCGTCATGTGTCAATTACCGATGCTTTAAAAGAGTATGCCCGTGAAAAAGCAGAAAAAGTGACTAAGTACTATGACAACATTCAACGAATTGTCCTGGAATTGTCAATTTTAGAAGGCAATAAGCATAGTCAAATTGTTAAGGCAACAATTATGGCTTCTCAAACGGTTATTCGGGCAAGTTTTGAGTCAGCGGATATGTATGCCAGCATTGATGGTGTTGAAGAAAAAATTGCGAAGCAGTTGAAAAAACATCACGATAAATTGCGTACAAACGCGCACAAAGAATTAAATCATCGGAGTAGTAGTACTCAGTCAAATTCCAATAACTACTCAAAACCACAGCCATTATGCTTGGATAAACCAACCTTTGTGGACGATGCTATTACGCATTTGGAAACAGGGCCGTACCCATTTGTAGTGTTTCGCGATGCACAATCGCGTAAAATGAGCATTGTGTATGAGTCGTGTGATGGTGTATACACAGTCATTGAACCTGAAAATTAGGAGGGAATTATGAGCGAACAGTATCAGTATGAATTAGTGGTTGATGGCGGATGTGTAACCAATGAGTCCGGGGTTTTTTTCAAGCCAGCTCCATTTGTTATTGCGTTTGACGGACAATCTATTGCGGTGACGTTTCGGCGCAATGACCATCACGAAGTTGTGTATGCGGTTCACCATGATAATCAGCTTGTGGCTGAGTTGGAGCATCCGGATTATGTGGCGAATGTGGCTCCGGACCAATTGGGCAGTTTGACTCCCGTATTTGCAGCATTGGTTCAGTTGAGAATTACAGCCAATAAGTCCTACCAAGATTTTTTTGAGGCGCATTCGGTATCCTATACGGTTAAACAGCCGAAATTCTTAACAGCAGTTTAAGCGCATTCACAACACCGTGATATAATGAATCCGGTATGATACAGTCTAAATTGCCACTACTGGGACATCTGCGGGTGTTGCGCCGTGTACTTTTTCGGACCTTAGTCTGGATTGGGTTGGGAGCTGGGCTTGTCTTTGCATATTTTGATTCTAGTGTTGCTATATTTTTACAATTATTTCCGGATACAGCAGCCAATAATACAGTGTTCATGCACCATATTTTTGAAGGGTTTAGCGTTCGGGTAAAGCTGGCCGTTCTTGGGGGTATTGTAATTGCATCACCCGTGTGGATATTGGACTGGTTAACATTTGTTATTCCGGGCTTGAAACGTCGAGAACGCATGGGGCTGTCGGCTGGTTTAATGGCTGCAATTGTTCTGGCTGTTTTGGGGGCGAGTATTGCGTATCGGATTATTTTGCCACTGAGCATCACAGTTTTAACGGGACTATCATTTGTCCCAGAGTCGGTGGGGGTTATGTTAAATTATCAACATAGTGTGCTATATGCTGTTAAATTTGTTGCGTATAGTGTGCTAGTTTTTCAGTTTCCCATTGTTTTGATGGCCTTAATGGGGTTGGGGGTTCTAAAACGACGGACTGTGTGGCGGGCCAGTCGATTTAGTGTGATTGGTATTTTTCTGATATCGGCAGTCCTGACACCACCGGATATTGTTTCACAACTGGGATTGGCTGTGCCGTTAGTGGGGCTGTATGGCATAACCGTACTACTCGCATATACGCTTCGGATTGGCTCATGATTGGGATTGGGAGTGTTGAATGCATTGCGGTATTGGCGATAGCTATTTTAATTGTAGACCCATCGGATTGGCCAGTAATTATTCGAACACTACGCCGAATGTGGCACGGGGCGATGCGCGTGTATCATGAAATTATGGGCCAGTGTCAGGCAATTGAATCACAACTTGATGAAACAGAGACTCCGTGAATGCGGTGGATAATAAGTCTATATTTGAGTGCGTTTTTATTGTTGTTTTTTAATGGAATCATTAATGTGAGTCTAATGGTCTGGCATGATTATACGTATCAACAAGCGCAGTCAATTAAATCGCTGGATAATGAAATTCGAGAGGTGCAAATTCAATTGTGGCACCATAAGCGATCGGATAAATTAGAGATGCGCGCCGGTGAGTATGTGCCGTTGTATGAAAAACGCGCCATTGTGATTCCATGACGCGACATCGATTCGGATGGGTTATTCTAGGCCTAATGATTCTTGTTATGGTTTTAGTTGGGCGATTGGTGTATTTACAATGGATTAAGTACCATGAGTTGACGCAGTTAGCGAATAATCAGATTCAAAAGATTCAAAAAATCCCAGCATTTCGTGGGAGTATTTATGATCGGCACAATGTTCCGTTGGCAGTGTCAAAACAAATTTATTCGGCGTACGCAGTTCCAGTTAAAATTCAAAACCGCTTGGCATGGGCCAAGCGTGTTGCGGGGTGCCTGAAAGTTCCGGTTAATCAAATTCTAACGACTGTAAACAATCATTCATCGTTTGTCTGGTTGCAGCGACATTTAAGCGAAACACAGCTGCAAGCATTGCATACACTCGGTGATCCAGCCATTGGGTTTTTACCCGAATACAAACGGGTGTACCCACACGGCTCTTTGGCCGCTCATATTGTAGGGTTTACAGGTATGGATAGCCAAGGGTTAAGTGGCGTTGAATATTATTATGGGCAGGCGCTCGGTGGTCAGCCGGGGCAACAACTATTGGAAAGTGACCCGTTGGGGCGACCCATTCCTTCGGGTAAAAAAACAATGATAACCCCGGCATTGGATGGGAATGATGTCCAACTAACAATAGACTCGGCCATTCAGTATTTTACGGAAAAACATTTGAAAAATGGTATTAAACGCATGGCAGGTAGTCATGGACAAGCGGTTGTTATGCAACCCAATACAGGTGAAATATTGGCGATGGCGAGTTATCCAACATTTGATTTAAATCAGTGGCAAATAGAGGCTACTATGACATATGGGAATCCAGTAGTGACCGATGTCTATGAGCCGGGATCCGTGTTTAAGTTAATCACAGTTGCCTCTGCGCTAGAGGAAGGTTCTGTAACGGTGGGGACTGTATTAGCGGTTCCCGAAACACTCACGATTGCCGCTGATGTTATTAAAGAAGCACATGAACGCGATGCCGGAGAGACTGATCAAAAAAGCATTGAAGATATTGTTAAAGATTCTTTAAACGTCGGGGTGAGTTTAGTGTCTCAAGAGTTAGGAAATGAAAAGTTCTTTCGGTATATTCAGCATTTTGGGTTTGGCAAGCCAACGCTTGTGGGGTTACCCGGGGAAACGGCTGGTTTGGTGCGACCCGTTACACAATGGCGCGCTGTTGACACGGCAACAATTGCCTTTGGCCAAGGAATTGGTGTATCAAGTATGCAATTGGCAACAGCGATTAGCGCCATTGTTAATGGCGGAATATTAGTTCGGCCGCGTATTATTCGAAGTGTTAAAACCGAAACAACGCATAAGTTAGCCCAGGGGATTCGTCGGCATCGAATTTTAACACAGGATACCGCCAATGAAATGCGCAACATGATGGAAAGTGTGGTGAAGTCTGGCACTGCGGCCCATTTAAAAATACCTGGCTATCGTATTGGTGGAAAAACGGGAACTGCGAATAAACCATCACCAGCGGGCGGTTATTATACCGATCGGTATGTTGCCTCATTTGTGGGGTTTGTTGAGGACCCCAATATTGTTATTTTAGTGATGGTTGATAGCCCTAAAAAAAGTATTTGGGGATCGACCGTGGCCGGCCCTATTTTTAGGGATATTGCGCGATCGGCTATTGATTACTATGGGGTGTCCCCGATACACTAACAAGTATGCGCATTTTACAATCGATATGGATATGGAGTGTTATGCTTTTGGGTATAACTTTGCATGCAGGAATGACCCGCATTACAACAATACTATGGCGGCCATCCAATCAGAGAGCCGCATGGTGTGCCAGTACAGCCCGTTATTTTTTAGTGGCGATGTTTTGGTTGAGTCGAATTCGCGTTAGTATCCGGGGGCTGTCGCATGCAATTCAGGCTCAGCCCGTGTTGATTTTAGCCAATCATTGTAGTCACTCAGATATTATTGCATTAATGCGAATGATGCCGTTTCATATTGTTTTTGTAGCAAAGCAGGAGCTATTTCGGGTTCCAGTTTTGGCACACGAGTTGCATACGCACGGTCATATAGCCATTCATCGATCCAACCCCCGGCAATCGTTAACGGTATTAAATAGTATTGCGGACCAATTGAAACTGGGCCGGTCCGTTATTGTATTTCCAGAAGGCACACGGTCTTCTGACGGTAGCTTACAGCCATTTCATCGCGCTGTTTTCTCGGTTGCATTTAAGCGTAAAATCCCAGTTTTACCAGTAACAATTAATGGTTCAGCATCAGTATTGCCAAAAGATAGCGTCATGATTCAACCCGGCGCACTTGATATTGTTGTTCATGACTTGATTCAGCCTCAAGCCATGAATACAGTGGATGCATTAATGGCTCGCGTTCGATTTTGTATTGAAGAAGGGCTTCGACCAAAAGGGATATAGTGCATATACGGTTATTAAGAACAACAACACGTCGTGCAAATACGGAATATCAATTATTATAATTGTTGATAGCAGAAAACAGATCAATAAACTCCAACCCACGATGCGCAATAACCAGTGGTGACGTGCAGCTCGAAAATGAATATATGAAAAATTCGAAATCATTAATAAACTTGATACTAAGCTAATACCAGCAAAGGCAAAGGGGCTACTAAGCACCGTTGACTGGGTGGCGACAATCACAAATCCCGCACCAACCGGAGACGGAAGCCCCGTGAAAACGGGACTATGTCCCAATTGTTTAAACCGTTTAATTCTAAAATAGACGGACCATCCATAAAACGCCCCTAAAAGCAAGCCAATAATGGACGACATGTAACAGGCAATTAGAATACTGGGTGCAATACCAAAGCTTAAGATATCAGCCCGACTATCTAACTGCTCACCCCAGCTGGACGATGTGTTTAGTTTTCTGGCCAATAGTCCGTCTAAGGCATCGCAAACAGTAGCCCCTAACAAGCTAACCATAGCCAATCGAAATTGACCCGTTAAAGACCAATAAATAGCCACTAAGCCAAATAGAATATTGAATAGTGTAAATGTATTAGGAATTAGGGCATACAAATGTTGTTTTGCCGCTTTCGAATTGTTATTTGTGTAGTTGAGTAGTTTTTCCCAAGTAAACAAACATGCATAATGCAAAAATGAGCAAACAGTAATACTAACCATTATAAAAATTAATATCTCAATAATTAATAAGGGCCAGCTCATTACCCATTGCTGTAATTGGCTTAGTGGTTGCCAATAAATAGAAAGTTCCGGATCCGGAACGGTGGCAACACGTCCAAACAAGATGCCACATATAGGCAATGTAATGGCTGTTTTTAATTTGCCCAAGCCTTTAGCTTCGACCAAATTTAATTGCTGGCGTGCGGCCACAATACGCAGGGCCATTACAGAAAATTCACGGGTTAAAATAATGAAGATTGGAAAACTTGTGATTACGCCCATTTGCAACAACGGTAATAACACTAAAACTAAAATTTTATCAGCCAGGGGGTCTAAAATTTTTCCAACATAGCTAACACACTTGTATTTTCGAGCGAACCATCCGTCAATAAAATCGGTTACGCACACAATGGAGTACATGACAATGGTTAGTAGTTGAGTGGAATGGCTGGTGTAAGGGGTTAACATAAAAATAAACGCTACGCCTAAAATACGAAAAATGCTAATAAAATTGGGGACTTGATTTATAATAATAACGTAAACTCCTTTTCTTCTTTTTCTTCTGCACGCATTAATTGAATACCGGTGGCTGCTTCGAATTGTTCAGCATTTGCTTTTACTTTTGGTATATATAATTTAAAAACAGTGCCCAAATTAACGCTAGATTCAATTTTAATTCCCCCATTATGGCGCAACATAATGCCACGAATAATGGGTACCCCTAGGCCGGATCCAGATGATTTAGTTGAAAAAAACGGATCGTTAATCATGCTCAATGTTTGAGGTTCCATGCCATGCCCGGTATCTTTGCATTGAATTTCAACATAATTACCCGGCAATTTTTGGCTACTAATTGTAATGCTACCCCCGGTGACGCGCATGGCTTGAATAGAGTTTAACAACACATTGGTAAATAATTGAAAAAGTTGATTCACATCGGCTTTTATAATAATATCATTATCGACTAAATTACTCACAGATACACGGTTTTTATTAAATTCACCCGTGAGTAATTCAATCGCTTTTTTGACATGATAGTTTAGATTAACAGGCTGCAGTTTGGTTATAGACGGTTTGCCCAACTGGCCCAGTAGGCACGTCATTTCAGTGACACGCGTTAATTGATTAAGCACTAACGACGAAAACTTATTCCGAAATGATTCGTTATGCCAATTGCTAGGCAGTAGTTGTGCAAATGAGTGAATACCAACCAATGAATTTTTAATTTCATGAGAAATACTGGCGGACATAGCCCCCAGCATAGATAATTGGTTGCTTTGTTGTATTTTGAGTTGTAGCTTTCGCATGGCCGATAAGTCAGTAATCATGCACAGTATTTCAGATTGAATAATTTGAGCAGATAAATAAACAGAATTAACAGTAGAGGCACACTGAATAGTCGTTTCAAACGCAATAGGCGCATGAGAGATTGCAACATGTTCTACTTGCTGAATATCTGGGCATTTGGCATATGTAATATTGATTTTTTCTTTCACAATAGTGTGGGATTCATCAAATAGCACTAGCGCTTTTGAGTTACATGATAGAATAGTTAAGTGTTTATCCAATACAATAATGCCAACGGGATTGTTATCTAAAACCGCTTGATTATACGCATTCGTTTTATGCATAGATTCAAAATTAGCGATTCGATTAATTGGCAGTTTAACTGCATTTAAAGCAATAGAGATTAATGAGTCTTGAAAAACCAATGCATTTCTGGAATATAGTGGCGCTAAAAACAGGCCGTGGACATTCCCATGGGTGTTTCGGATTGGCATAATAAAATAGTCTTTAGTTTGAAATATAGCCGAGAACATTGTAAAAACAGTTGGGTTTTGAGTAAATAGTGGGTGGGTATCGCTGCCAGACTCAGTCCCTAAGTTGGATAATAGTTCTTCGCAAAGTATTAATGGGTATTGATACAAACTGAGGTGTGTTTGATAATGAATTCCCATTGGAATAAACGATTGAGTTGCTTCAATATAATGGAAATAAAACACAGTTTTTAAGTTAAATAAATCATAAAACAGCTGTGTAGATAGAGTGGCTAATTCGGACTGACTCAATAATTGACTGGATTCTATTGAAAATGAATGCAATCGAGACAATCGTTGAATATTGCTTTGATTGCGAACATGCAGTAATGCGTGCTGGATAGCCAATGAAAATATCTGGCTAATTTTCCACAATTGCGTGAAATCAAAGGATTGCATACGATAGCGTTTGGGGAGTGACCCACACATCAATACCCCCTGTAGTTTTCCCATAGAAAATAAGGGGATGCAAATAGTTGAATTGAATCGTTTTAGTTCATCTGAATGACTTGTTTTATTGTTTTTAAAACGATTAGATTGGCTAATAATTTGTCGGTGAACGCCCAGCCACAGCCACAATGATTTTGAGGGCAAATCCAGATCGTTACTAGGATTTCCATAATGCGATAGCACGCGCAGCTGCTCATAATCATCATCGGTGTAATACAAGCTAATATGCTCAAATGGAAATACTAAGGTTATTTCTGATATAAAGCATTTAAACATTTCATGGTAATTAA
Organism: bacterium UBP8_UBA6595; assembly: GCA_002433595.1. Lineage (GTDB taxonomy): Bacteria > Margulisbacteria > Marinamargulisbacteria > UBA6595 > UBA6595 > UBA6595. The sequence continues at coordinate 16,581 of DJIL01000006.1, forward strand.
AATATTGATTTAGTTTGAATGATAGCGAATCGGAGATGCTATAAATATACCAGCGTCGATACGACAGTAGTCGCATGGCCAATAAGAAAAATTGCTTTCGCTGAGAGAAAACAATACTAAGAAAACAAATCCCAATTGAAATAACAAGTATTTTCATTGACCTAATTGCTGAATAACAGTGTATTCGTGAACAGTAATGGGTGTAATAGACAAGCGAGAGCCAGTTTGTAAAATCATTAAGTTTTGTAATTCGGGATGAGCACGTAGTGTATGAATGGGCACAACAGTTTTGAATTTTTTCTCAAACACTACATCAACCATGCACCATCGCGGATTTTCGGGGCTCGATTTGGGATCAAAGTATTGATGATTGGCGTCCCATGAAAAATGATCAGGGTAGGCTCGTTTACATACACGGGCTAATCCAGCCGCTCCGGGGGGCTTAGCATTGGAATGATAAAAAATAACGGGGTCATTCACATGCATATGGTCACGCATGAAATTTCGTGCTTGGTAGTTGCGAACACCCTCCCATGATGTTGTTGTATCAGCTTCAAGATCAGAAATTGAGTAAACAGATGGCTCACACTTCATGAGCCAGTAGCCAGTTATGCAAATAGACTGACGAGCAGTGTCCATAAAAGAATTGCACCTCCCATTGATACAGTTGCAAGTGGTATTTGTGTTTTAACGTGATCCATTAGGTCGCACCCGGTGGTCATTGAACTAAGTACGGTTGTGTCTGATATAGGTGAACATTGGTCCCCGAATACTGCACCATTCAAAATTGAACAAAAACAGATTAACATAAAAAACTCTAAGTTAACAAGTCCATGAGCGGTTCCGACATGAAACGATAAGGGCAAGGCCAAGGGTAAGGATACGGCAAATGTTCCCCAGCTTGTTCCGGTTGCAAATGCAATGGCCATAGTGAGCAAAGCAAGAATTCCCGGTAATAGAAAAAATGGAATCCAGCTACCCATTAAATCCACCAAGTAGGTTCCACCACCCGTTGCTTTAGACATAGCGCCAATAGTCATGGCCAATAGTAATATAAGGGATCCTAAAACCACGCCTTTAAAGCCTAGAGATAGGCCGTCAATCACATCTTTAGCACTCATTCCGCGTAAAAATGCTAAGGTAATGGATGTCAGCAAGGCAAGCCCAAATGCCCATAAAACTTTGGGTGAACCTAGGGTAATATAGGTCGTAATGGCAAATCCAAGAACAACCAACAATGGAATAAAAAAATCAGCCGTATTAATTGTATACCCACTTGGAACATGATTGGTATCGTAATGCAAACTATTAACGGGTTCAGCATCGGGGGCATCCAGTTCCCCCGTTGTTCGAGAACGCGTAATCGCCGCTTTCAATTGCTTGCCGCACCAGGGCAGTCGTTCAATACTTAACAACAATGTCGATGTTATGGCGAAAATAGCATAAAAATTAAAGGGTATACTTTTGAAGAAAAATGCAATTCGGTCCGCTTCTGTAGCCAACCATGAGGCTCCGCCCACAAAACTAAACGCCTGAACATAGCTGGGCCATGCATTAAAGGGCAACAATATAGCAATAGGTGACGATGTGGAATCTACAATAAACGATAATTCTTCATGGCTAACACGCTCTTCGTCAGCGAGTGGGCGAACCGTTGTACCGACCAACACGGCGCTAACAGTGCCGCCTTGAAAAAACACAATACCCAGTAGCCAGGCAACAACCTTAGCTGTTTTTGGCCCGCGAACAAAGTGTTTGGCCATAAATTGCGCAAATGCCTTGGATGCGCCTGTTTTTTCCCACATCCCCATTAATCCACCCAGTAGCCATAGATATAGAATTAATACAGTGGCCGCATTTTTGGACATAAAAGTAGGCACTAATACATCATCTAAAATATTGAATTTACCAATTAAAAAAGCGCCAGCGATAATACCGCCGGATAACGCAGTAATCGGTTCTTTAACAATCCAACACAGCAAAATAGCCACTACAGCCGGCAATAATGACCAAATGCCCCAGTGCTGGGCCACTTTTATTCGTTGAATGCTGCCATCGTTTTGAATGATAAACTCTTCAGTAACAGCAGGGGATTGCTTTGCTTTATTAATCGAATCCAAAGTTTTGGCTGTTAAATAAGCGGATTCTATGGGAACGATAGTTTCAATAATGACCGGTTTTTTTTTGTACGTATAGGCCCATTCACCAGCGTCGGTTTTAAAGGCATCAACCCGCATGGTTTCGATGGTCCACGTGGGCGGAACCGTTTGACCGATATAAAGTGAAAGAAGAATGCCTATGAATAAAACCAACGATGCCGGGCGAGTAATTGTAACGAAAAATTTCTTCATAGTATAAGACAACCTCACTGCTAAATTTTTTTAAAAGACGATAATTCGAAAAAAAGTTAATCTATGTAATTCAAATTGACTTGTATAATTATAGTAGTGAATTAAAAATAATTCCACCTGTGAATTTTAAAACCGTCAAATAAATAGGGGCGTTCGGGGTCGTGTTGTTGACGATTGTGAGGTTGTATGGTAAATTTTAGTCCAGTATCGCGGGGTAGAGCAGTGGTAGCTCGTCGGGCTCATAACCCGGAGGTCGCAGGTTCAATTCCTGTCCCCGCTACCAATTAAACTCGGTTTGCGTTATACTTTGTTTTATCTATGAGTCAATCAAAGAATGAGCGAGTTCGGGCATTAGTCGAACTAGAAGTCCGGCCCGAAGAACAAGATGGGTTTGATCGTGCAGCCGGTCGTATTTTTCGGCATAATAATGTAATAGATCATTATTTGATATCCGGGCGCTATGATTTTCTGATTATTTTAGAATCGGATAGTATATCGGGCATTTCTGAATTTGTATCCAATCAGTTGGCGCCTTTAAAATCTATTCGATCCATTACTACTCATTTCATTTTAAAGCGATACAAAGTCAATGGAATTTTGTTGGATGATCCCAATACACGCGATCGATTATCTGTAACCCCATAAACGTATGACACAGCCGGCATTTAGTGCATTTAATGATCGGTTGGACTTGGTCCCATCATCGGGCATTCGTCTATTTTTCGACCTAGTCTTAACTATGGACGACGTGATTTCGTTGGGCGTTGGGGAGCCGGACTTTACTACGCCATGGGGGATTTGCAACTCGGCTATTTTGAGTATTGAGCAAGGGGAGACCCACTATACGTCTAATCAGGGTATTTTGCCATTACGAAACGCTATTTCAGAACTAATTCAGACGTATTCGGGCGTTCGGTACTGTCCTGATGATGAAATTATTGTAACGGTGGGGGCATCGGAAGCGATTGATATTGCCTTGCGTGCTATTATTAACCCCGGTGATAGTGTGGTGATTCCAGAGCCCACCTACATTTCGTATTCGCCCTTGGCAATTTTAGCGGGAGCGAATGTAATTTCCGTCAATACAAGCGAAACTGGTTTTGTGCCGACAGTAGCGACAATTAAAGCAGCTGTGACAGATACTACTAAACTAATTATGCTATGTTCACCATCCAATCCCACTGGAGCTGTGATTCCAGCAGAAACATTGGCAGCGATTGGTCAATTTGCCTATGAGCGTGGTATTTGGGTGTTGGTAGATGAGATTTACTATGACTTGGTGTACGATGCACCGATTCAGTCGTTTTTATCTACGTACCCAAACGCCAAAACCAATACAATTTATGTGGGAGGGGTCTCTAAAAACTATGCTATGACCGGTTGGCGTATTGGCTATTTATGTGGCCCAAAAGCTATGATTGAGCGGGCGCTTAAAATTCATCAATACACGGTGATGTGCGTACCGACAATGGGGCAGCATGCGGCCTTGGAAGCGATTCGCAATCACCAGGGCTCGGTTGCGTCCATGCGGGCGGATTATGATCAACGACGACGCCTATTTGTAACAGGTCTCAATGAGTTGGGGTTGCCAACCGCAATGCCAGACGGGGCTTTGTATTGTTTTGTGGATATTCGTTCGACTGGATTGTCTTCAGAAGCCTTTGCCGTTCAACTGCTAGAAACTCAACGGGTGGCAGTTGTTCCCGGCTCGGTGTTTGGCCAAGGGGGCGAGGGGTATATACGCTGTTGCTATGCCGTCGCTATGGCGGACTTGAAAACGGCGTTAACACGCATTAAAGTGCTTTTGAGTAGCTTATAGCCTTATAATTTGATCGCAGTAGTGTAGTGCGGCCGCATGATGGGATACGCTAATAATGGTTTGGCTTTTTAGTTTTGAAAATACTTCATTAATCAGATGGTGCTCTGTTTCTTTATCCAAGGCACTGGTTGCTTCGTCTAAAATCAAAAGCTGAGGCTGATGATACAAGGCTCGAGCAACCCCAATGCGTTGTCGCTGCCCACCACTGAGCCGGCACCCATTTTCCCCAATCGGTGTATGAATGCCAGTATGCATATTAAAAAAATCATACAACTTCACTGCGTGGAGTAGTTCAATAATGCGTGCTTCATTATACGCATGCCCAAACGCAATATTATATCCAACGGTATCATCAAACAATGTGGTTTCTTGGGTGACATAGCCAATACTAGCCCGCCAATTGCGTATAGTTTCAAAATCTAATGGAATGCCATCCACACAAACGTGGCCTGAGTCGGGTGAAATTATTCCACAAATAATATCCAATAGCGTGCTTTTCCCCGATCCACTAATGCCCATAATGCCAATACTAGACAAATAGGGGATCTTGAGTGAATGGTTCACCAGAATTGGGGGTGCGGGTGCGTTGGGATAGCTAAAGGATACTGCATCCACATGAACCATGGATTTGAATTCGATTGATTTGTTGCCTAATTGTTCAGTTTGAATGGTAAATGATTGGTATACACAATCGAGGCTGGGGGCTAGAAAAAGCACTTGATTATAGGCCTGCAACAGACGGTTAAACGCCGGCATTAGTCTGAAAAAAGCCAGACCGTATACACTTATAAAAGGAATAATTTGATCTAAATTTAGGTGCTGAATCGTACTAACTACAATAAAGCTAAGCATAATAATAATGCCACTGGCTTCCAAAACCCCACGGGGAAGTTGTCCAATCACCTTAGCCTTGATATTGGCTTGGCTAAGTCCATAGCTACTAGCGTGAAAATGCTGTTTCAGGTAGTCCATATCACTTAGACATTTAATCAGTTTAAAATTCTTAAATGTTTCATGAATAGTCTTATAAAACTGGTTGTGATTGCGTTCACGTTCGGCGGCTGCTTGGTTTGTTTTTCGGCGAATAATGCATGCCAATACTATACATACAAGTCCAGCATACATACTAATAAGGAGTGTTGCTTTCCAGTTAATGAAAAGTAAAAAACTATAAATAAAAATGGTGGTAATGCTTTCACTTAGTACTACCAAAGAAAAGTAGATCAGGTTGGATAATTGATCAGACTCGGTAATAATTGTACGCGATAATTGCCCCGAATGATGTGCTTGATAACTAAGGTAGGGTAGTTGTAGGTAGTGATTAAATAATCGGTGCGCTATGCTGTGAAATCGGCCTTGAACAAATCGACTGGTGGTATAATCGTAATGCAGTGAAATACCCGCCCGACTTATATAAAACAAAATAAGGCCCAACCCCATTAATATAATGGTTGTATTCGGTGATGGGCGGCCTAGGCTTGTGTACAGCGTATTGAATATCGCATGCGTATACACAATCTCAAACTGAGTAACAAGATTTAAAAAGGGAATAATGATCCCAACCCCTACCATTTCAATGACACTGTACAGCACAGTGTAAGCGAATAAGGAAAAAAAATGCAGTTTATCTTTTCGATCAAATAAAAACCGGAGTTTTGAAATGACGGATTGAAGAGATTTCATGAATAGTATAGTGTACACCAATTATTCATAAAATACTTGTTTAGTCGACTGAATTGGCTTACAATTAGAGCCTAGTCATGAATACATTTTTAGTTACCGGTGGGGCAGGGTTTATTGGGTCGCATCTTGTTGAGTCACTCTTAAAGCAGGGGCATGCGGTTCGAATTTTAGATAATTTATCGCATGGCTGTTTTGATAATCTGTCTTTTCTAGATCACTATGCATCAAACAGGTATACGTGGATTGACGGTGATATCCGAGATGCAACTTGCTGTGCGCATGCGATGCAGGGCGTGGACTATGTGGTGCATCAAGCGGCACTGGGGTCGGTGCCTAAATCTATTGAGTTCCCGTTGGACTACCACGACAACAACGTTACCGGCACCCTTAATGTATTGCTTGCGGCCCGGGACCAAGGGGTTAAGCGTGTGGTTCAGGCATCTTCTTCGGCAATTTATGGGGATTCCCAAGCATTGCCTAAAACAGAGTCTATAATACCCGCGCCATTGTCACCCTATGCACTAAGTAAACTAATGTGCGAATATTATGCGTCCATGATGCAATCGGTCTATCACTTTCCAGTTGTATCGTTGCGCTATTTTAATGTATTTGGCCCGCGCCAAGACCCCAATTCTCAGTATGCGGCTGTTATTCCTAAGTTTGTTACGGCTTGGTTGCAGAACTGTTCGCCGGTGATTCATTCCGATGGGGAGCAAACACGCGATTTTACCTATATTGACAATGTTGTTCAGGCTAATATCCACGCCTGTTTTTCAGATTCGCGATCCGCGGGACAGGTTTATAATATTGGTAACGGCGTCAACACTAGCGTAAATCATTTGGCGACCACGATTCAAACACTATTAGGGAAATCTCAATTTCCGATTTATGAACCCGCTCGTCCGGGTGATGTGCGGGATAGTTTAGCCGATATTGAGCGTGCACAAGCTGAGATTGGCTATGCGCCGACGGTTCAGTTAGCCGAAGGTCTAAAAAAAACTGTTGCGTGGTATACCAAACAGTTGAAAGTCAGTGGGTAGTTGACGCTTCATGCCCTATCCATTGGTATCGGTTGTCATTGCAACATTGGGAGATAGTGCGTTAGTCATGAACGCCTTGGATAGTCTTAAGCGTCAAACATTTAAAAATTTTGATGTAATTATTGTTAATCAAGGGCCCTCATTAATGAAAAAAATGATTAAAGAGTATTCAGATTTAACACTACAGTATCATGAAATTGACACCGCATGTGTATCATTTTCCCGTAATTATGCCGCTTCGGTTGCTGCTGGTTTTTGGTTGGCATATATGGATGATGATGCACAGTATTCACCTGAGTTTTTAGCAAGTGCTGTTCAAACGTTAAATAAATACGCCTTGGATGGTCTGACCGGTGTTGTTGTTGATGCACAAAAGCAACCCATCGCACGCTCTCTTAGTGGTAAAAAAACGCAAATGATTCATGTTGATTCCTTTAATCTATGGATGTGTTCAGCAAGCATTGTATCGAAAGAAATGGCTATAAAAATTGGTGGCTATGATTCTGAGTTTGGTCCAGGGAAACGATGGGGATGTGGAGAAGAAGCTGACTTTTTACTGAGGTTAATCGATCAAAAGGCTAAAGTATACTTTGATTCCAATTTATATGTCTATCATCCATCCGAGACGGAAAAATTAAACACCCTAGATTTAAAAAAAATTTGGCGTCGTGGTTTTTCGTACGGTGCTGGTCGCGGCGCATTAATTCGCAAGCATAGCTCTAGAATGCCGGTATGGGGATGTGTGCAGCTAACCAAAATGCTTCTAGCAGCCTGTTTAGGCGTTATTCAATCTATACTGATGATCCGACTTCGTTATGGGGTGCGTGATATAGCTAGTTTGTGTGGGCGTTTTTATGGGTTTTTTCTGTATAAATAAAATTTTATGATAGAATACATAAAAAACAATGATTAGCACAACTTATTTTTTAGATAAACTTAACGCTCGATATAACCAGCCGATGTTGGACCGTGTTGAAATAATTACCCCCAACTTTGTCGTTGTGCAAAAAACCATGAGTGTGTCTGAGTCCGGGTACCGAATTGCGCATAATGGGGAATGGTATTTATCTGAGGCGTTGTTGCTAGCGGCTATTAGCCAGGGGGTCGGTCTCTTGGTGGATCAACATCCGATCCGAGTTGAACAAGACTTTCACTTAAATCAAATTAAACACTGTGAGTTTTTATCGCCTGTAATCCCCGGGGATACGATTCGCTTTGAATTAACCGCAGAATCTGTGGATGACTCGGGCCCGATGACAATTGAGGCCCTGGTGTTAGTCGAGGGACGCCGAGTCTGTGAGACAACCTTAATCTATACGTTTACCCATACGCCCAGTCGTCCGCAAATTCATCCCACAGCATCGGTCCATCCCACAGCCGTATTGGGTGAAAATGTTAAAATTGGTGCCTACAGCAATGTTGGGGAGCATGTTGTTATTGGCGATGGAACCATACTGGAAGCCAATGTCATGATTGAAAAATGGACAGAAATTGGCAGCAATTGCCATATTTATTCGGGGGCTGTTATTGGCTCTCAGGCCCAAGATATGAAATACAAGGGTGAGCGAAGTTTGGTTAAAATTGGGGATCGCAATACCATTCGTGAGTACGTTACAATTAACCGTGCCACAGGACCGGATTGTGAAACGGTTATTGGCAATGATAATTTAATTTTTACGTCCGTACATATTGGGCACAACTGTACGATTGGGGATCATGTTATTTTAACCAATATGGCAACACTGGGCGGGCATGTAGTTATTGAGAACCGGGTAGTTGTGGGTGGTTGTGTGGGTATTCATCAGTTTACTCGAATTGGCACAGGGGCTATGATTGGTGGGTATTCGAAAGTGCATTCCGATGTGCCCCCATTTTTATTGTGTGATGGCAATCCCGCTGAAATCCGGACGTTGAATGTGGTGGGCCTGCGGCGAATTGGAGTCAAGTCACCCGAGTTAACCGAGCTTAAGTATGTATTTAAAGCATTTTTTAAAAATCAGTTAAATACCCAACAGGCCCTAGATTTATTGGCGAAGGATACTATTCAAGGGGCGAACAGCCAACGCCTTATTCAATTTATGTCGGAGGCATCCAAACGAGGTGTATTAAAAAAAACATCGGGGCCAGCTAAATAGTGTATACTTTTGTACTATGACTGAATACGAAAATCGCCGACTAAAACAGCAAGCATGGGAAGCCGCCGGGCAGTGTGCATTTGCCCATACATTTGATAAGCAGCATGCATTGGCTACTATTGTAGCTGAGTATACCCATATTACATCCGATACGCCCGCGGATACAGACGTTCAAACAGCCGGGCGTGTGATGAGTCGGCGCGGTCATGGAAAAGCCATGTTTTTAAATATTCATGATGAATCTGGCGAGCTTCAATTGTATATTAATGTTGACCGTGTTGGGGCTGATCTTTTTAAGCTATACGAATCCATTGACATTGGGGACATTGTCGGTTTATCAGGCACTATGTTTCGGACGCGTCGCGATGCGTTAACACTGAATGTTAACTCACTAACCTTGCTGACTAAATCGCTGGCAGCCTTACCCGAAAAATTTCATGGGCTTCAAGATAAAGAAACTCGATACCGCCAACGGTATGTAGATCTTATTATGAGTCCAGATGTCCGATCTGTTTTTACGGCTCGATCTAGCATTGTATTGGCGATGCGGCAATATCTTAATAGGGATCAGTTTATGGAAGTTGAAACCCCGGTTCTTCAGCATATCTATGGTGGGGCATCAGCTGAACCATTTCGGACACATCATAATCATTTAGATCAGGATTTATATTTGCGGATTGCATTAGAGCTGCATTTGAAACGCTTAATTGTGGGCGGCTATGAACGTGTATTTGAAATTGGACGTGTATTTCGAAATGAAGGGGTATCCTACAAGCATAACCCCGAGTATACGTTGTTGGAATTGTACCAAGCGTATGCTGATTATACAGATATGATGGCACTCACAGAAGCATTGCTTAAGCATCTAGTGGTTCAGCATACCGGTGGGACTGTACTCACCTATCAGGACCAAACAATTGACTTTAGTCAGTCGTTTGAGCGACTCAGTATGCTGGATGCGTTGGCCCAGTATGCGGGTATAGAAAACCCGACCCGGCAGGTATTGACGGAGGCTCTAAGTCAACATAATGTTAGCAATACCGGGCAAGAATCATGGGGCCATCTAGTGGGCATGGTATACGATAAAATTGTTGAGCCTCAGTTAGTCGGCCCTATTTTTATTACTGATTATCCTTGGGAATTGTCGCCATTGGCCAAACAACACCGAGATAATCCCGATTTAGTCGAACGGTTTGAGCTAATTATTGCCGGTATGGAAATTGCCAATGCTTTCTCAGAGTTGAATGACCCCGTTGAGCAAGCGGCGCGATTTGAGGATCAAGAGCGGGCGCGCGAAGCGGGGGATGCAGAAGCGCATCAAACGGACGATGATTATATTCAGGCCCTACAATACGGCATGCCACCCACCGGTGGTCTCGGGATTGGCGTTGACCGTGTTGTGATGTTGTTAACCAATCAAACCAGCATTCGAGATGTGTTATTTTTTCCACATTTAAAACAGTTAAACACTTTAGATTAAATACTAAATTCCCAATGCCCAAACAGGATAGGGGAGTGTAATCGCCTGTTTAGGGGTAAAGGCATTGTTTAAAATAGCCCCCGTTCCACCCAGCGGTAGGGGGCTAATAGTCTTACCGGATTTGTGAAATTGATAGACCGCTTGAATGGCGTCTTCACCTAATTGTGCCCGGTACGATTGATGCATATGACCGCCAACCAATGTGCGTTGTCCACGGAGCTGAAACAGTTTTTGATCCCCATTCGGTTTCTTCCATGTACCAATTAAGTCCCGATTGTTTTTTTTAAAGGCTAGTGTAGTTCGCCATTGGCTAATGCTTAATTTTAATTGAGCGGTATTTGATCGTGAATAATGACATAAAAATGCTTTGTTTTGAATATGCCCATTAATGCGATATACACGGCCCGATTTCAGGTTAAGATTCAAATGGGCAAAGGGGATGCCTCCACGTGTTACCCAAATATTAGCTTGATTGGCGTATTGAATACGAAATTCAGTTAAAATTGATTGCTTGTGATACAAAACTAAGTCAAGTACACATTGGTTCGCATTGGAATGCTTAAGATTGGGGGTTAATCGAAACCGAATTAGACCCAACGGTAATTCTTCTTCTAATAATAATTCAAATAAAATAAAATCAATACCATTGAGACTGTGCTGCCGTTCATAGTGCTGCTTAGTGCTAGATTGGCTTTGGTCCTGTGTCGATAAGGCATCCAGTGGATCTAGGGAAATAATATTAAAAAATGCGTGATGATCCGCCATAATGTCTGCACTATCAGGTAAATAAACGGCAGAGTCGTTCGTTAAGCTGCCCCGAATGGCGATCTCATGGTCTAAAAAACTCATAAGTGAATCATCATGTTGCAATTCGGCACGTAATAATGCATCCAAAATAGTATCCCGCATAGTGATGGGTAATTGATTGTAAAACAGTGTCATACTAGGTAATAAATCGGTCACTGATTGATTTTGGGAATCGGTCCATGAGGAAATTGCGGATTGAATACTGGCGGGGATAGGGACTGGTTGCGGAATATCAGGCGCTGCGGCTGTTTGGCGAAGGGCGTCATCCATGCTTTTGATAAGTGTATTGAGTGCAATATTCATATTCGATAAATCCTTGCCATTAATTGTGGTGCTCCACTGAACCAAACGCTCAGCAATCGTAGATAACGATAGGAGACGATTTACCGCACGTATGTGTTTCGGAGTGACTGAAATTGATGCCTGAGTTGAACGGCTGGGTGAAAACCAAATACGATCAGTGGCAATTGATTGAACGGAATGTGAATGAACTCGCGCTTGCATAGAGATTATTTTAACACTTATAATTAAATTTAGTATGACACGCACACTGTATCGATGGATTCAAATACTGGGTATTTCAGTAGTTCTTTTAGGTGCCATTAGTTTAATTATTAAAAAGCCTTTAAACCTGGGATTGGATTTGCAAGGGGGTATGCGCTTAATTTTAGAAGCTCAAGAAACGAGTGCCCGAACATTGGATGACGATGCAATGAACGGTATTATTACTGTCTTGAAAGAGCGGATTGACGGCTTGGGTATTACAGAGCCTGTTATTCGTCGAAAGGGGTCCCGACAAGTTGTCGTGGAACTTGCCGGTATTGATGACCCTGCTCGCGCCCGCGCCATGATTGGCCAAACCGCATTGCTGCGGTTTGTGGCCGCCCAGTGGGCGCCAGCGGGCGCGTCGGAGATGGCTGCGGATCAGATCCAGTTATTAGCCGGAGACGATGCTCGGTTTGTTTTATATAAAGATGGGGGCTATACGCGCGGCTTATTTTTAAAAGATACCGTTATGACGGGTGAGCAGTTAAAATGGGCGCAGCCGACAACAGACCAGTATGGAAAAATGGGTGTAGACATTGCCTTTACGTCTGAGGGAGCGGCTGTGTTTTACGCAGTTACACAACGGCTAACTGGCCAGCCGTTGGCTATATTATTGGATGACATAATTATTTCTGCGCCAACAATTCGGGAGCCCATTGCAGGCGGTAAAGCGGTGATTTCGGGCGACTTTGATTTGACTGAAATGCGTGATTTAGTGGTTCAGCTAAAAGCGGGGGCGTTACCCGTTCCGGTTGAGGTGGTTAGCGAGACGGTTGTTGGCCCTACATTAGGGATTCAATCATTAGCCCAAAGTAAGCAAGCTGCCATCATTGGGTTTGGTTTATTAGTTGTGTTTATGATCATAACCTATCGATTATCGGGGTGCGTAGCTGTGGTGGCGCTTCTGATTTATGGCCTTTTAGTACTGGCCTGCTTGAGTGCCTTAAATGCCACCTTAACATTGCCTGGAATTGCTGGGTTTATTTTAACAATTGGTATGGCAGTAGATGCGAATGTTATTATATTTGAGCGTATCAAGGAAGAATTGTCACAGGGACGTTCCTTTCTAGCGGCTGTAAAGTCGGGGTTTTCTCAGGCAACAGTTACTATTTTAGATGCCAATGTAACAACACTATTGTCTGCAGCGGTATTGTTTTGGTTGGGTACGGGTGTTATTAAAGGCTTTGCCATTACATTAACCGTTGGTATTTTGGTCAGTATGATAACAGCTTTGGTAGTGACCCAATTAATGTTAAGTGCATGCGCGAATCGATTCAGTGATTACAGCCAGTGGTTTTTTGGAAAACAGGTATAGTAGGTATGATTGTAGAAAAAAGAAATTTATGGATTAGTCTGTCTTTATTGATAGTTGGCATTGGCGTAGCACTGATGATTTTCCGATTATTTGCACACCAGCCCGTTTTAAACTTTGGCATTGATTTTACCGGAGGTAGCACGGTATTAATAGCCGCATCCGATTCAAAAAACCCCTTGCTTGAGACGGATGTTCCAACAGTGCATACAGTGTTAACTGCAGCTGGCTTTGACCATTATTGGGTTCAGGTAACGCGAGATCATGAGATGATTATCAAAACTGAGCTTATGGGCCACGATACTCGGTCGAATATTTTATCGAATATTCGTCAGCAGGTTGGCCCTATTGATTTATTGGAGGCAGACACGATTGGGCCCAGCATTGGCAAAGAGCTTCGCCAGCAATCGATTTGGATGGCGTTGGGTGTTGGCTTGATGCTGCTGCTCTATATTAGCCTTCGATTTCAATGGACTTATGGAGTTGCCGCGCTTATTGCCTTGGCGCATGATGGACTTATTACAATAAGTATAGCTGCCATGCTATTGGTTGAGGTAAATACTGCATTTGTAGCGGCATTGTTAATGATCTTAGGCTATTCAATTAACGATACAATTGTTGTGTTTGATCGGGTCCGTGAGTTGGCAAATAATTATGAGGATCAACCCATGGCAGCCGTGGCAAACTTAGCCATTCGGCAAACGATTCGACGCTCAATTTACACATCGGTAACGACAGCATTGGTGGTGGGTGCTTTATTGATATTTGGTGGCGTGACACTTAAAGGATTTTGTATTGTGCTACTCATTGGCATTGTATCGGGCACATATTCGTCTATTTTTATTGCCAGCCCTATTTTAGTGGGCTTGCGATCACCACGCTAACATGCATGTTGTTGTAACAGAAAAGCCGAGTGTTGCTCGGGATATTGCACGTGTATTGGGTGTGAAGTCATCAAAAACTGGGTATTATGAGGGGAATAATTACCAAATTTCTTGGGCTCTGGGCCATTTGGTTGAAATGCTACAGCCGGATGCCTATGGCACGCAATATAAAGCCTGGCGAATGGCAACTTTGCCCATTATTCCGGATGAGTTTCAATACGGGTTAATTCAAAATGATGGGGCAAAAACGCAGTATCATGTAATTGAACGCTTGCTCAAGCAACCAAATATTGAATCGGTAATTTGTGCAACGGATGCGGGGAGAGAAGGGGAACTAATTTTTCGGTTAATTTATGAAAAATCAGGTTGCCAATATCCAATACAGCGGTTGTGGATATCTTCGCAAACGGAGACAGCGATTAAGCAAGGGTTTGCGCAACTGAAATCAGGAAAAGACTATGCAGCATTGTACGATTCTGCCTTGTCGCGTGCTCAGGCTGATTGGCTAGTTGGAATTAATGCCACGCGAGCGTTTACGATTAAATATGCCAATGCTCAGGGCGTTATGAGTGTGGGTCGGGTACAAACGCCGGTGCTCAAAATGATTGTAGATCGTTTTCGTGCCAATCAAGCCTTTCAGTCGCAGTCTTTTTATGAAGTATTTATAACGGCTGAGGTTGAACAGGGTACGTTTAAGGCCAAGTGGGCAGACACGCAATCGGATCGAATACCAACAGCGGACGCTGCTGAAGCCATTGCAGCAGCTGTGGCAACTAATCCCAATGGGCGCATTACCCGCTTAACAGAAAAAACTAAACATGAGCACGTGCCGTTACTATATGATTTAACGGAATTGCAGCGAGAAGCCAACCGAAAGTTTAAGTTTTCAGCGGATCATACGTTGCAGTTGGCGCAAGCCTTGTATGAACGCCACAAGATTCTAAGTTACCCTAGAACATCGTCCCGGTATTTGAGTAAGGATGTTGCCAAAACAACCTCGGCAGTATTGGCGGGTCTTCCAGATGTTTATCAAGAATCACTTGTTTATATTCACGACCATCAACGGTCACTGGCTCCGCGGTTGGTTGATGATACTAAAATTTCAGATCACCATGCCATTATTCCCACTGAAAAAAAAGCGGTATTGGCACAATTAACATCCGAAGAAGCTCGTATTTATGACTTGGTGGCACGTCGATTTTTAGCGGCATTCTATCCAATGTGTATCAAGCATCAAACCGATGTTTCGGTAGTGGTGGCCCAGCATACATTTAAAGCGACAGGCATGGTTGTTCATGATTTGGGTTGGCGCGTCCTGTATCCTGAGCTAGATTCAGTGGACAAAACCCCAGTTCTACCCAAAATCAATGCAAATGAATCTGTTAATGCCCAAAACCCAACGGTTAAATTGGGCAAGACTAAGGCTCCGGCATTACATACAGAATCGAGTATTTTAGGTTTAATGGAAACTGCCGGTAAAGATAGTGATGATGAGTCTGTTCGGGAGGCATTAAAGCAGTGTGGGTTAGGCACCCCCGCAACGCGTGCGCAAATTTTAGAGAAATTAATTCATGTTCACTATATTCAGCGCAAGAAAAACAAGTTGATTCCAACAGAAAAAGGCGAATATATTATTGACCGCTTGGGGAATCATGCGCTAACATCACCGGAATTAACGGGCCAATGGGAAAAGCGATTGAATGACATGGCGGAGCGTCAGTATTTAAGGAAGGATTATATGGAAGAAGTTAAAAAATTTACAAACGATATTATAGATAGTGTGGTGGCAATGCCATCGGATGACCAGCAGCCAGACGGTGAGGTGTTTGGGCCATGTCCAGTACCCGATTGTGCGGGGCATATTGTTGAAACACCAAAGGCCTATAGTTGTTCAAAATGGAAAGAAACGGGGTGTTCTTCTGTTATTTGGAAAGTTATGTCTGAAAAAGAAATCAAGAAAACACATGTAAAGGAATTGCTCAAAAATGGAAAAACTAAGTGTATTAAGGGCTTCAAGTCTAAATCAGGGGATTCATTTGATGCAACCCTGACGCTGGTTAGTGGGCGCGTTCAGATGGTATATGGGGAGCCATTAGGGCAATGCCCAGTGTGCGATAGTGGGCAGGTGATTCAAACGCCTAAGGCCTATAGTTGTTCAACGTGGAAAGATACGGGTTGCCCCATGGCAATTTGGAAGCAGGTAGCTAAGCGCGCGATTACGTCGGATGAGGCAAAAGCGCTGGTAACATCGGGAAAAACCAATGTTTTAGATGGGTTTACGAGTCGAGCAGGCAAATCATTTTCAGCGGCTTTAGTCTTAAACGGAGGAAAAGTCGAATTTAACTTTGATTAAATTGTTGTTTTTTTGGCTTGAGTGGTGTACATGATTATTTAACTTGTGTACACTTAAGTATATGAAATTTGGCTTAATTGGACGCAATGGATCAGGTAAAAGTTTAGTGGGGGAATGGTTTGCTTCTCTAGGGTTTCATGTAACATCTTTATCGGATGAAATTCGACAGGAAGCGGAGCGGCAACACAAGCCATTGGATCGAGATACATTAACTGAGATTAGCAATCAATTAAAAGCCGCAGAGGGCATGGGTGTTTTGGCCCAGCGTGCGATTCAATCGACACAAGGGTATGACCGGGTGGTATTTGATAGCATTCGGCATCCCGATGAAGTCCGTATTCTTAAAGCGAATGGGGTTGTGTTTATGGGTATTGATGCGGCAATGAAGATTCGCTATCAGCGGATTTCAAATCGAAAACGCGACACCGATTTTGTGGATTTTGAGACGTTTAAGCAGCAAGATGACGCTGAGTTTTTTGGCGATCGGCCGGCTCAAAATATTCAAGCGTGCTGGGCACATTGTGATGTTATTGTGGATAATAATCAGGAAGATAAAAATGTGTTATGGGCGGCTGTTGAACAGGTAGTTGGTGCATGGATCGACTAGTTATACACGGTGGTAATCGATTAAGCGGACATATTGCAGCTTCGGGTGCTAAAAATGCGGTCTTGCCAATTCTAGCGGCCTGTATTTTATTGGATGAACCAGTCACCCTGCATAATGTGCCGGTACTTATGGATGTTCGGGTGATGATTCGAATGCTAAATGCGCTAGGTTTGCGCGCGGAATACTGCGATACAAATTCGGTGACTGTATTTCCAGCCAAGTGTTTAAAAACAATGGCGCCTTATGATTTAGTAACAGCCATGCGAGCGTCGTTTTTCGTTGCTGGTCCCATTTTAGTTCGCAAAGGATTTGCTAAAGTGTCCTTGCCGGGGGGCTGTGCCATTGGTGCCCGTGTGGTCGATATTCATTTAATGGGGTTTGAAAAAATGGGTGCGACTGTTTCTGTCGAGCATGGGTTTGTACTTTTAAAGGCGACACAACTGGTGGGCTGTTCAATTGATCTGCCCTTTCCATCGGTAGGTGCAACAGAAAATTTAATGATGGCGGCCACCTTAGCTCAAGGTACAACGGTGATTAATAACGCTGCGCGAGAGCCTGAAGTTTGTGATTTAGGAAGCTTTTTAAATATAATGGGTGCCAATATTACCGGTTTAGGTACGCCGTCAATTACGATTGAAGGAAAACCGCGAATATTGGGAAACAAAGAATACAGTATTATGCCGGATCGAATTGAAGCGGCGACATTAATATTGGCCGGTGTTATTACGGGGGGCGATTTAACAGTTAAGCATATGAATCCCGATGATTTAACGGCATTTTTAGACTGCTTAAGAAAGATGAATGTTATTGTTGATTCTGGGGATCGCACTGTTCGGGTACAATCGTCGGGGGAATTTTCCGCCTGCCAATTTGACACCCAGCCGTATCCGGGATTCCCTACGGATATTCAGGCGCAACTGATGGCTGTTTTAACGGTTGCCAATGGGGTGAGCATCGTTCGAGAAACAATTTTTGAAAAACGGTTTATGCATGTGAATGAGCTTCAGCGCATGGGTGCCGTAATTGGGGTTCGCTCAGGTGAAGCTGTTATTGAAGGAGTCCCGCATTTAAGTGGGGCGGATGTACGCATGACCGATTTGCGGGCGGGTGCTGCGTTGGTTATTGCGGGCTTAGCGGCAAGGGGAACAACTGTTGTACATGGCCTGCAGCACTTATCGCGTGGCTATGAAAATTTAATTGGCAAGTTGTGTGACCTAGGTGCCAAAATCGAACCCATTTAACCCGCCTCAGTGGGTACAATCCGGGTGCCGGGTTTTGGTAGTTGGGTATTATGGCTATGGTAATTTTGGGGATGAATGGTTGCGGTTAATTGCTATTCGGTGGCTGACTCAGCAGGGTATTGGTTCAATTGCGTGTTTGTGGCCAACAACGGCATACATTGACGGAATTCAGTATGTAAATCGCTGGTCGATTGGCGCGATAATTCGGTTGATCTGGGCATGCGATGGGATTGTTTATGCTGGGGGCAGTGTATTTCAAGACCGAACGTCTCGACGCAGTGTGTGGTATTATGCGGCAATTTTATACTTAGCCAAATGGCTCAATCGGCCGGTATGGTTGTGGGGGCATGGGCTTGGTTCTTTAAAACTGAGTTCGCGTTGGTTATTAACTCAGGTGGCTCCCCGGCAGTTAATGGTTGATTGTCGGGACGCTGAGTCGTATCAGTTGGCTATGCAAGTATGGCCCAATGCGGCGTGTGTTCATAGCCATGATTTATCAATTTTGGATAAGTCTCAGGTGCCAATTCGTCCGGATACGTTAATGCCGATGGTGTTGGGATTATCGGTTCGAACGGGGTACCCACCAGCGGTGTTGACGTGGTGTCAAAATCAAGGCAAATTGAAAGTACTTCAAACGCAAGAGCCACTCAAATTTGAATCAGATAGCGTGCATAATTTAAATACTTATCTTCGCAATAATAATTATCATACTGAAACAATTTTAGACTGGGTGTCTATCAGAGAGGATTTGGCGAATGTGCAAGGAATTGTATCCATGCGCTACCATGTCTTGGTGGTGGCTCATCAATTGGGTATTCGGTGTATGGGGGTGTCGGCGGACCCTAAAATTCAGTCATTTTGTATGGAACATGGGTATCCGTGGGTATCGGATATCGATGTGAGTTGTGCTAAATTGGAGGCTGCATGGCGAACACAGTAACGATGATGGGGTATTCGGTCTGGCAGCAGAGTTGCCGAGTGTTGATTCAGCAGATTCACGATCGTTTGGCGGTAAGGCAGCCATTTGTGCATATTACTACACTGAATCCTGAAATTATGGTTCGATCAGAACCCGATATGGCCCATTGGCTGAAACAGTCGTGGGTGTGTGTGGCCGACGGTATTGGGGTTTGCTTACTGGCCCGACGATTTGGAATTCGGGTACCTCGGTTAACCGGTATTGATCTGGCTATGCAGATCATTCAACGTGGGGTTCCGGTTTATTGTTTGGGGGCGACGGTAGAGCGAATTCAGGCGACGGTTGATCGGTGCTGGGAGTTATACCCGTCGGCAACAATTGTGGGGTATTCGAGTGGCTATACCGTGGATGATGATTGGGATTCCATTGTATCTGTGCTCAACAAGCAACCAACAGTTATTCTGGTTGGCATGGGGTTTCCGTTGCAAGAGCAAGTGATTCAGCGGTTGGCAGCCGAGATCCCCTTTGGCATGGCGATGGGTGTGGGTGGGATGTTTGATGTGGTGTCGGGGGCGTGTCGCCGAGCGCCTCGGTGGATTCAGATCGTTGGATTGGAATGGGTATACCGAGCGATTCGAGAGCCTGTTCGGCTAAAACGCTGGCGGTATCTGGTTTCTTTTTTAAAGTTTTTTATTTGTCAGTTTTAAAAAAATGAGGGGATAAGTGCAAGGTTATTTACATACGTGTGAATAAATGATAACATTTTTTTAACAAATATTTATGTTTATTCAATATTTGTTCATAAAATAACCAATAAGGGGAAATTTAAATCAGTACACAATTAAAAAAAATCAGTACACAATTAAAAAGTTGTCAAGAAGAAAAAAATCAAGCAGCAGGACTATTAAGTAGCGGTCAAAATGAAACGCCAGGCGATTTAAGTGTTTCTGGTGATCTTTGTAATTCTATACTCGATCCAAGGAATAGTGGCATGGTTGTTCAGGGTTATTTATCTCTTAACGATATTAGAAGGACAAATAGGGTTAGGATAGGCATTGATCTTAAAGCTGGTAATAGAAATCATGTGCTGGACGCGGTGCGGCAAAATGGGTATGCGTTGCAGTATGCGTCTGATAAGCTGAGAGGGGATAAGGAGATTACGATGGCTGCTATGATTAATAATAGTGGTGCCGGTAAATTTTCTTCTATTGAAGATCAGGATAAGCGTAAAATAGAGGAATTAATAAGTAAAAGCGAAAGAGAACTTCAAACTTTGTGTAATAAGAGTGATCAATTTACTACTTTGTTTTGTGTAGTCAAGAATGGCAGGTTGTTGCAGCATGCGAGTGAGGAATTGAAGGGTAATCGTGAGGTGGTGCTGGCAGCGGTGAGGCAGGATGGGTATGCGTTGGAGTATGCGAGTGAGGAATTGAAGGGTG